>CAZTTW010000936.1:0-2442 GCA_964616265.1 uncultured Myxococcales bacterium
CGTTGCGCGTGTCGATCTTGATCGTGTCGCCCTCGTTGATGAACAAGGGAACGTTGATCGTCGCGCCGGTGCTGATCTTCGCCGGCTTGGTCACGCCCGTCGCCGTGTCGCCGCGGAAGCCGGGCTCGGTCTCCATAACCTTCTGCTCGATGAAATTCGGCAGCGTCACGCCTACAGCACGATCGTTGAAGAAGAGCACTTCGACGATGATCTGCTCGGGCATGAAATTCGAATCGTCGCCGATGGTCTCGTGCGGGATCTGAACCTGATCGTAGGTGCTCGTGTCCATGAAGACGTACGAATCGCCTTCTTTGTACAGGTACTGCATCGACTTCGTCTCGACGTTCGCCGGCTCGAGCTTTTCACCTGAGCGCAAATTGCGATCGATGACACCGCCGGTGAGCAGGTTCTTGAGCTTGGTTCGCGTGAACGCCGCGCCCTTGCCGGGCTTGACGAATTGGAACTCGACCACGGTGAACGGCGAGCCGTCCATCATGACCTTGAGACCCTTGCGGATGTCTGATGTGTCGTACGAAGCCATTGGATGGGCGGATTTAGCCTGCCCCGCTTCGCAGGTCAACCAGATTGATAGAATGGAGGGGAAGTAGCTTCGCCGCAGATCTCCGTGACTACATCTCGGGCACCGGACACTTTGCGTTGCGTGCGTGTAGATTGCGCAGGGCTGCTTTGTTCAGCGTAACGCCGCGGCCGGCGTTATTGACGGCGTCGAGATAGAGACCGGCTGCTTGGCATGCGTCGCCTTGCCAGGACAAGGCCTTCTCAAGTCGACGTGCGGCTGTCTTGAAATCCTTGTCGCGCATCGCCAGCAGACCGAGAACATAGGAGATGGCGGGAGCCCCTTTGTCAGCGCGGCGTTCGAGCGTCGCCACCTCGGCCTTGGGCGGCATGCCATCTCGCGCAAGCGCGGCGAAAGCCCGGATGTCCCAGTCAATGTCCTGGATGCCAGGGGGAAGCTGCCTGACGAGCTCGGCCACGCCGGAGCCCGCGCTGCGCGCGTAGGCCGCACGGAGAGCGACCAAATCGCGTTCGGGGCCGGCAGGGTGCTCAAACACGGGTGCGGGCGCGACGTGCTCGCCGCGCCCGAGACGAATGGCCAGATCCGCCCATTCGAGCGCAACGTCCGACGGATCCACTGTCTTGCTGGCGTGCTCGAACACGTTGGCGGCGCCATCGATGTCGCCGAGGAGCGCGAGCACCAGAGCCGCTTGTGCCAGCACCTGCGCGTCGTCCGTTGTCTGGGCCACCGCTCGTGCCTTGCGGACGGCTCCAGCGCGGTCACCGTCGATACGCGCCAGCACGGCCGCTTCGACCGCGCACAAGGCGCGAACTCTTTGCGAGATCTTGGCGTCGTTCCGGCAGGCCCGCTCGAGCGTCTTACTCCAAGTGGGCTCGCCCAGCGCTCGTTCCGCATCGGCGAGGCCTAGCAGCGCGAGCGAGTGTTCCTGGTTGTGCTCGACGAGCGTGACCAACGCGCGCCGGGCTGCGACCGGATCGCCGCCGTCGAGGCGAGACATGGCCCAATCCACGACGACCAGCGCCGAATCCGGCGCCATGGTCATGGCCTTGTCGAGCGCGTGACTCGAGCCCTCTGCATCGCCGGATTGCTTGCGCAGACGAGCCGAAGCGAGCAGCGCCAGCGCGGGCGTCTCCGGCGCCACGGCCTCCATGGCGGCATCGGCGAATACCTTGCCGGCCGCCCCCTCGCCTGCTGCGTGGGCGAGCAGCGCGCGTGCCGTCGCGACGATGCTCGTTCGCTCTTTCTTGGGCTCGAGCGCGGTCTCCGCGCGCTGCAGAGCCGTCTCGGCATCCTTGCGGGCTTCGATTCCGTAGTCGTCGACCAGGAAAGCGTTCACCAAGCCCAGACGGGCGAGCGCATCTGCATCCGGTGTGTTGGTGTCGAGTGCCACGCGAGCTACGTCGCGAGCTCGCATGAGAAGATCCAGGCTGCCAGCCGCCAGAGCACGGTCGAGCTCCTCGCGAGGATTGAGCAGCTTGGGTCGCGCCGAGGTCAAGAAATTGAGGAGCTTGCTGTAGTGCCACAGCTTGCCGTGGTGCTTGTAAGCAACGAAACCGCCGCCTGCCACCGCCGCAGCGAACACGAGCAACGCCACGAAACGTCCGAGCCGCGACCTTCGCGCCACCTGCGCTATCGGTGCCGAGACGGTCGGCAACGTCAAGGCTCCGACGAGGGGAGCGGGTGCCTGGGGCGCCGTGATCGTAGGCCAGGATGGCGAAGGGGTGGGCGGGAAGGACGCCACCGGTGGTGTTGACAGCGGAGCGGGAAGAGAAGGCAGCGACGGCGCGCTGGAAGTTGGCAAGGCCGGCGGGCGCGACGGCGAACCTGACGGAGGTGCGGTCTCACCGGTCAGACGATTCGGCCCCGTCTCGGCATCCAAGAATACGTCCTCGGCATCGGCCGGA
>CAZTTW010000937.1:0-2439 GCA_964616265.1 uncultured Myxococcales bacterium
GCGGCGCCATCTGAACCACTTGAAGTGCAGAGTCCGTAAGAAATCCGGGGTCGGGGCGCACGCATGATTGACTGTGAGCCCCGACCCCGGAGAAGAGCTGGAGTTTCTTTCGTGTAAGGCGCGCGCCGCGTGCCCGAGTTCCCTTGGCCGGCGAATGAGCGAGGGCAACCTGAAGCTGAGGAACCACATCCCGCCAGACGTCAGTGTATTTGTCCACGGGAGCACTCCTTGGTTGGGATACTTCGTTGTTGCAAGCAAAGGCGTACCCCGTGAACACCGTACTTCCATGATGCCTATCCTCTTCTCCAGCGAAGGACAGGGGATGCTTCAGGGCGGCGTGAGATACAAAATGCAATAGCCCCAATATCCTCCCTGGTAGCGTTCAACGTCGGCTTCCGGGGTTGATAGGTTCAGCTGAAGCGACAGGATCGGTCCATTGGTTCCCGGAGTCATGACCACCTCTCCCTTGAACTCGAACCGAGTTCCACCGTCGCTCGTCGGTGTTGAACACATCGCCGTGGACAGCGAGAAGCGGGTTAGCACACTGTCGTCAGGAGCTTCACGAGTGGCCACGAGCGTCTGATTGGCACACGACCAACCAGCAACCGGGCCAAGATCGACCCCGGTCAGTACAATGCTATTTGCCGTCTGCGTGACCGCCGCGGTGACATCCATGATTGTTGACGGCAAGGTGGTGACCACCTCGGTACCTGCGTCAGGGGGATCCATCAGCAAGGTGGCGTTGCAAGACTCGGTGCCTCTCCAGGTAGCTCCCGGAGCGGGAATCCCGCGAGGGGAATTGCCGCAGCCAATCAGAACTACCGCGAGCAAGCACAAAGACTCAAACACCGGCTTCAGCGTTCGTGGAGTCGAAAGCGTCGCTTCCCTTTCCGTAGTAACTTCGAGTTTCATTTTGCGCCGTCCCGTGGATTATAGGCGCCACTTGGCTTCACACAATCGCATTTGGAAGATGTTTGCCCGCCCCCAGGAGCACAATCGGCGCCGTCGATGCTGTTGGAAATGCAGCAGAGCATGTTATCCACCTGTTGCTCCCACCACATTCCGTCGACGCCGGCTCGACAATTGACCGTTGTCCAGCTCTCAACGCGTCCGCGGATCTGGCGCGCAGATTGCTAGGGCTCCGCCCGAGGAGTCTTCGCATGACGGCTTACGATCTTGATTCGGCCACGCTGGCCACGACCTACGACACCCTAAGCGACAGCCAGTTCAAACGCGGAAGCGAGTTGATTGAGCGCTTGAACATCGACCAGAGCGATGTCGTCCTCGATGTCGGAGCGGGAACAGGGCGGCTGGGGCTGTGGGTGCTTAAGAACAAGCTCGGGGCATCAGGCAGCAAGTTGATCGGCATCGATCCGCTAGAAGAACGAATCAAGATCGCCGAGCGGAAGAATACCTTTCCGAACGGGAAGTTCCTGGTGGCCTCGGCTGAAGACCTTTCGTTTCTCGAAGATCGCACGGTGGACGTGGCCTACCTAAGCGCGGTCTTCCACTGGGTGCCCAATAAGAAAAAGGCTCTAGCCGAAATTTTCCGGGTGCTGAAGCCCGGCGGAAAAATCGGCATCACGACGGGCGCAAAAGAACTAGCGAATGAGACGGTCATTCGCAAGACGCTCGACCGCGTGCTCGCAGGCCCGAAATACCGCGACCGGGTGAATCCGGACGACTACGTCACGTCCAAACAAGGCACCACAGCGACGGAACTTATCAAGCTTCTGTCCGACGCTGGATTCGAAGTCGATGAAGTGGCCGTTCGCCGCAACAGCACCTACCACGAGAGCGGGACCTTACTGGTGGACTTCCTGGAGTCGAGCACCTTCGGCAATTTCCTAGTGCACGTGCCCGAGGAATTGCGGCCGTCGGCACGCGCAGAGTACATCCAGGCCCTCGATTCCATCAGTCAGGGCAAGGGCATCAATTCCGTGGGCTTCGGCATCTCAGCGGTCGCTCGGCGAAGCTTCGAGCTAGGCTTGCCCGCTTGCAACCAGCGCCAAGGATGCGGCCAAGGAGGAGACATTGTCTCTCTGGCAGGACTGCGCAGCCCGGGATGAATCACCGGGCTACGCCTGTCAGCGCCCTTCTACCGCGCTGCCAGTCCCTGGCGCTTCTCGCTCACGTCGACGAAGTATTCGCCGCCCGCGTAGAAGCGCTTGTCGACCAGCAGCTCGATGTCCCGGTCGGATATCTGGTGTTTGGTGAAGAACGGATCTTTGTAGGCGATCTCGTATTTCCAGAATTTCTTGATGGCGTTGACAGCGTCCTGCCAGTCAATAACGCCATACTCGTAGGCGGTTTGCGAGTCGTCCTTCAGGTTGAATAGGGCCACTGATTTCGACTGCCGCATAGCCCGGGCGGCAATAGTGGCGGCTTCGTTCAGGTTCGCGCCGTTGTTGGCGTACAGCCATCGGACGGTCTTGTCCC
>CAZTTW010000938.1:0-2436 GCA_964616265.1 uncultured Myxococcales bacterium
AGACAGGAGCGAGGGACGCAGCCTGGAAATCCGCCGAACACCCGCCATTTTCATCAACGGCCGCCACTACAGCGACGATCTGGATATCGCTAGCCTGAAGGACTGGATCGACGAAGAGCTCGGCCGCTAGGAGTCGTCGTCGACCGATTCACGGAGCACTCTGGGGCGGACCCGCGACGCCTGCGGTGACCGCGCCGTTGACGGTCAAGTTTCGACCGTGACCGGAAACGTCGGTGGGGCTGCCGCTGACAAGAGGCCAATCGGCCCAGGCCGAAGAATCTGGCGTGGTCGAGTGCATGTAGATGGCGTTCACCTGCGCCGCGCTCGGAGCTGTATCCATGGCGTAGATCCTGGCGTACATGATGTACATGGACGTTTCGGGGTAACGCTCGGGATCGCCACCGACATTGAGATGGGTCGGAGTCCAGTTGCCCGACACGTTCCCCGTGACCGTGCTGTCCACGAGGTTCGAGGATCCAACGTACTTCACGTATTGGGTTACGGTGGTATTGGCGCCGTTTCGCCGGCTGTGCCAGCCCACGTAGACCCAATCGCGGCAGATGCTCTCAGTCGTCGTCGAATCGACCAGCGTCGTGTAGTCGGCAATGTAGTTACCGCGCCCATCGAACGTCATGATGTTGGCGTTGTACTTGTACGGGGCATTGAAGTTGCCACTGACGAAGCTGACCTGGCCTTCCTGGCAATACATCTCGAAAGGGTAGTCATTTCCCTTGGTACCACTGCCCATGGGTGGTCGCACGTGCGTCCAGGCGCCAATGAAATAATTGTAGGGCGGTCCGGAGTTGATGCTGAAGCGCACGCTGCCGTGATTCTGGCCAGTCTCCGCCGAGTACTGGACGCCGCTCGAGCCGACCGAGCCACCGCCGGACCGTGCGCCACCGGTAGCGCTGCCGCCGGTCGACGTAGAAATCCCGCCCGAGCCCACCCTTCTCCCGCCGGCACCTGCAATACCACCGGTGCCCTCCGTCCCGCCGCCTAACCCGCTGCCGTCCGTGCCACCCGAACCCTGCCCGCCGGCCCCGCCCGGCGATCCACTAGACACCGGCGTGCCTCCGCCCGAGCAGGAACTGCACCCCAGCATCGAGTCGAGCGCCAGGAACAAGGCGAGACCGGACCACTTTATCGCTACCATCGTTACTCTTCTGCCACATCTTCAGACCAGCGGCGACATTCCGGACGCTGGAGAGACAGATCCCTGGTCCACCCCGATCGCCCCTTCGAGTCCAAGAACGTTACCTCATTGGATGCGCGCCATATGATTGAAGCAGCTGTCGGTCGTCATCGGAGCATCCAGAAGAGTCGGCGTCGCCACGAAGCGAACGGAGTCCCAGTGTTCCGCACCCGAGACGCCACGCACGTGAAGCTGCCCCGCCCAGTCGCCGTAATCATCAGCGGCCAAGCGAAGAATTTCTTCACCTTCGCGATAGGTTCTCGCGACGCCCCGGCCGAGTTGTGCGATGCGACCCACTGCCTTCGTTCCTTCGACGGTAATCTCCACACTCATCTCGGACATCTCAGGGCAGGGAACTGCCCAGCGCCCGGCAATCGGCCCTGGAGGCTTTTGCCAACTGAGAAGGCTCGTGCCCCATGCTGCACCCGCGCCCGCGCAGAGAACGAGCACAGCGATGGCCCCCAGTGACACCACTGACCTTGAACGCATGCACCTAAGGTGAGCATACCTTGTGCCAGCCCGTACTCCGTTCAACCCTCATGCGACTCAGTGAATATAGCCTCACTCGCACTGAGACAGCAGAAAGGATCCTGGCATCGACGATGCAGGGCCAGTAACGGCTGCCGTTAGAGTGAGCGAATAGTGGTTCCTTACGTGTCAAACATGCAGACCATTGATGGCCTCGGGTAGCGCCTGTGGATGGCTCGGGAACCCGCCACTTGTTTCGATGGACGGTGCTTGTGCTGGTCGCACTTGGCAACCTTTCACTTGCCGCCGAGGCAAGCGCTGCAGAACAAGCCATTGAGGCAGACGCCGGCGTGTCATCGGCCGATGCAGGAGCAGATGGAAAAGCCCCGTCGCCCGAGCCTGCGCGGCAACAACCGCCGCTGATTCGCATTACCGGGACGGCCGTTCTCCCAGAGGAAATCGCCAGAGTTGCCGTCGGCTCGCCTCCGAGTCCCGGCGAGAATATTCACGCTTGGGGACGAGCGGCCACCGAACGGGTTGTGGAGGCGTATCGAAGTCGCGACTACCGCTACGCGAGAGCGTGGTTCAGTGACAACAAACAACCCGGCGTTCTGTGGTTCGACGTCGACGAAGGTCGCATGCGCGTCTCGTTTGTCGGAATGGGCAGCATCAGCGCTTCCCTGTTTCGATTGCGACTCAACATGCCAGGCGGAGTGTTTCAAAAAGACGACCTTGAAAAGTCCCTCGCGGAGCAAAAGAAGTCATTCCAGCTGACG
>CAZTTW010000939.1:0-2436 GCA_964616265.1 uncultured Myxococcales bacterium
CCTCGCCGAGCACGCACGCGACGCCGGGGCGCAAGACGCCCGACGGAATCAGGTGGGTGACGTACTTTTTTCCGTCGACGACGATGGTATGACCGGCGTTGGCCCCACCGCCCCAGCGCGCCACGATGTGGGCGTGTTCGGTGAGCAGGTCGACGACCTTGCCCTTGCCTTCATCGCCCCATTGAGCGCCGACGACGACTACTACTGACATCTTATTCTCCCTTGGCGCCGTCGTGTTGAAAGGTCGACCGCGCGAGCAACGGCTTTTTAGTACATGTCATCGCGGAATCAAAGCGGAACGGGACCAATGGTCGACGTGCCCTTGTAAATGCGAGCCGCGTTGGTGTGCCCGTGCCGGTGCCAACGCAAGTAGAGCTGCGCCAGATGGAACATGACCTCGTCGCGATCCGTCCCCGACGCCAGGGCATTGTCGACGAAATCGAGCACCTCGGTGCGCGCGTCACGCGGATGAAAAAGGAAGGTCTTGGCAAAGACCGTCTGCTCCCCGTCCCAGACCACCCGCGCCTCCACCAGCGACCCGACCTCGAAGCCGACGGTACTGCGCCGCTCGGCGACGCGAAAGCGCGCGCCGCCCAAGACATCTTCAAGCTCGATTGCGTTGCCGTCCACGTGCGCAATGTCGAACAAGCTGCGGTGGCTGCCCGCCAGACTCGCCAGCGCTTGCAGGCGGTCGTCTTTCGGGCTCTGCGCGCGCGCTTCTTCGAGCGCTGCAATCACCGGGGGCACCCCCGACGGCAACGGCCGTTCGATGACGTACCATTCGAGAAAAGCCACGGTGCGCGCCTCGTGTACCTCGGCGTCGTCTTCGAAGACCTTGCCCGAGCGAGTGAAGTAATCCTCGCGGGCCGTCGCAATTTCGAGCTTGTAACCGGCACCGGCATAGCGCGCGGCCAACTCGTCGAGAAGGTTGTGAATGAGGCCCGGATCCCAGCGCCGGACCGCCGCCTCCGAGGTGCTCACCGCCGAGCTTCGTCCATCAGTTTGACGAAACGGTCGAACAGATAGCTCGGGTCGTTGGGACCGGGCGACGCTTCCGGGTGGTACTGAACGCTGAAGATCGGCAGCCGATCGTGGCGCATGCCCTCGACGGTGTTGTCGTTGAGATTGATGTGAGTCAGCACCGCTTTGCCGGAAAGCGAATCGACATCGACGGCAAAGCCGTGGTTCTGCGATGTGATCTCCACCTTGCGCGTGGTCAAATCCATGACCGGATGGTTGGCGCCGTGATGGCCGAACTTGAGCTTGTAGGTCTTGCCGCCAAGTGCGAGGCCGAGAATCTGGTGTCCGAGGCAAATGCCAAACATCGGACGACCGCTGCGGCACAACTCGGCCGTCGCCTCTACCGCGTAGGTCACGGCCGCCGGATCGCCGGGGCCGTTCGACAGGAAGATGCCGTCGGGCTTTTCCGCAAGCACGTCTTTGGCCGAAGTCTGCGCGGGCACGACCGAGACCGCGCAGCCGGCCGCACGCAGGCGGCGCAGAATGCCGCGCTTGATGCCGAAATCGTACGCCACGACGCGATGGCGAACGGGCGGCTCGGGCTTGGGATTGTTGGGCACCTGCCACATGCCTTCGTCCCAGGCGTAGCGCTTGGCCGAGCTAACTTCCTTGACCAGATCGCGCCCTTCCAGTGACGGATGCTTGGAAGCCCGCGCGACTGCCGCTGCGGGATCGTCCACCTTGCGCGTGATGAGCGCGCGCTGGGCGCCGCCGATGCGCAGGCGCCGCGTGATAGCGCGCGTGTCGATGCCGGAAATCCCGGCTACACCGTGCTTGGCCATGAAGTCGGCCAGGCTTTCCTGCGCGCGCCAGCTGGAAACGCGCGTCGCCAGGTTGCGCACCACGAAGCCGGCGCAGAACGGATGAACTGACTCGTAGTCCTCCAGGTTGACGCCAACGTTGCCGATCTCGGGCGCCGTCATCATGACGATCTGCCCGCGATAGGACGGATCGGTCAGGATTTCTTGGTATCCGGTAATGGCGGTGTTGAAGACCAGCTCGCCCGCTTGATCGGCCGCGGCGCCGAAGGCCGTGCCGCGAAAGACGCTCCCGTCTTCAAGAGCTAAGAGCGCAGGGGAAATGGTTCTGGTGTCGTCAGCCAACGAGTTTCTCCTCCAAGAATGCGATGTTTCCGGCAACGATGGTGAGCATAGCCTGGCCCCGCATGAGGCGCCCGCCAAATGGCGAGTTACGCGACTTCGAGCGGAACTTCGCTACGTCGCAGGTCCAGGCCGCGTCCGGATCGACGACCGTGACGTCGGCGACCGATCCGGGCGCCAAGGTTCCGCCCGGCAGGCCGAGAATTTTTGCCGGGGCAGTCGCCATCCGCGCGACAAGCGCCGCCGGCGTCATGAGCTTCGCGTGAACCAGATCGAGACAAAGGGCCAGCGACGTCTCGAGACCGAGCATGCCCGA
>CAZTTW010000940.1:0-2433 GCA_964616265.1 uncultured Myxococcales bacterium
AACGTGGTCTTCACGCCGGGTCGAGTCGCCGCCATCGTCGGCCCGAACGGAGCGGGCAAGACCACGCTGCTGAGCATTCTGTCGACGCTGGTTCGAGCGACGAGCGGCGAGATCCTCCTTGGCGACGAGTCCTTCGCGCACAACCCGAGCGCACGCCAGACCATCGGCTACGTTGGCCACGAGCCCGGAGTGTACCCGGATCTTTCGGCCCGCCAGAATCTGCGCATCTTCGCCACGCTTTACAGTATCGCCGACGCCGAGGCGCGCATCACCGCCATGCTCGAGCGCGTGGATTTGGCCGACGTGCGCGAAGAGGTGCCGGCACGATCCTATTCGCGCGGCATGCTGCAACGGCTGGCGCTCGCGCGTGCGCTGCTGCACGGCCCCGAGATTTTGCTCTTCGACGAGCCATCGTCGGCGCTCGATCCGGTGGGAGTGCGTTGGCTTGGCGAGGAGCTGCGGCGCGAACGCGACAACGGCCGACTCGTCATTCTGGTCACCCACGATCTGGATGCGGCAGCACAAGTCGCGAACCACCTGGTGGTCATCCGCCGCGGCCGCGTGGCGATCGATCAAGTAGAAGACGCAGGCTTCGCCACCGAGCGCGTGCGCGCCCTTTACGAGGAGGCGCTTCGTGACCGGTAGCTTCTGGCGCTTCACCCTGCTCATCGCCCTCAAGGATCTGCGCATCGAGGGACGCAGCCGCGAGATCCTTTACACGATGGGTTTCTCCGCCGCGCTGGTGGTGCTGGTGTTTTCCTTCGCCCTGGCCAGCGCCAGCGACCCGGCGCAAGGCCCTATCCTGGCAGCCGGCGTCTTGTGGTCCTCGACGCTCTTCACCGGAACCGTCGCGCTGGCGCGCGTGCTCGACCGCGAACGCGAAAACGAATCCATTCGCTCGCTCCTGCTCTCGCCCGCGCCTCGCGCGGCCATTTATGCCGGCAAGGTCATCGCCACGTCGCTGCTCATGCTCGCCGTCGAAATCCTTCTCACGGTTCTGGTCGGTGTGCTGTTCTCGACCGGTGTATTCACGCACCTTGTGTGGCTCGCGGTGATATTGCTGCTCGGCACGCTGGGATTCGCAGCGACGGGCGTCGTCTTCTCGGCCGCCCTTCTCCGCTCCCGCAGTCGCGAAGCACTGCTCGGCGCCCTGCTCTTTCCCATCGTGATACCGGTATTGCTGGCCGCCAGCCGCGCCACGGCCTGCCTGTTCGATCCGCTCTCGCCGGACTTAGATCCCGTGAGCTTTTGGACCCGCTTCCTTTTAGCTACCGACGTCATCTACATTTCACTAGGCCTTTGGGTCTTCGAACCCGTGGTCAGTGGCGATTAGCGGGTCCATCTCGGCGTCCATCAACTGCGGTATCATTTCAACCATGCCCACCCAGCCCCCCTCCTCGAGATCGTTGCGCTTCTCCATATTGAGCGCGATCACGTTCCTTCTCTTCGTCATCGCCTGCAACGCCATCGCCGATGCACCCCGCGAGATCACGATGGGCCTGGTGCAGAAGATCTTCTATTTCCACGTGCCCTGCGCGTGGCTGCTGATGCTTTCGACCCTGGTCTGCGCGGGCGGCAGCATTGCCTATCTGTTCGGAGGCTCAGAGCGCGGCGACCGCATCGCGCTTTCCTCGGCCGAGCTTGGCGTGCTGTTTGGCTTGTGCGTCTTGGTTTCGGGCCCCTTGTGGGCGAGGGCCGCCTGGGGCGTGTATTGGCAGTGGGAAGCCCGCCTGACATCGTCGCTGCTCCTGTGGCTCATGATGGTGGCGTACGTGCTGGCGCGCCGCTACGGCGGTCCGTCGGCTCGGCGCCTAGCCGCGGCGCTGGCGCTCTTTGCTGCCATCGACATTCCCCTCGTCTATTTCAGCGTGCGCTACTTCCGCAGCATTCACCCCCAAACGACGGTGGTTTCGACGCTCGTTCCCGGAATGCGCGGCGCCTTCTGGCTTTCGCTGCTGGCGTTCACGGTGCTTTGGTGGCTGCTCATCTCGGTGCGTGTGGCGGTGGAAGATCGCGCCGCGGAAATCATTGACCTTGAAGTTCTGCTTGACCAAGCAGAGGAGAAGAAAGCATGAAAATGGTGGTGCTTGCCTATGGGTTCATCTGGTTGGCCGTGTTCACGTATGTCTTCATCGTCGGGCGCAAGCTTGGCAGGCTGGGCGGCGAGCTGAGTGAGCTACGTCGACGCATCGACAAAATACGGCCTTCGTAGCCATCCCGGCGCTAGCGGAGGATCCGGATGGGCCGGCCAAATGAAAGGTTATGGTCCAGCTAAAGCAAACGAGCCGCGGCGTGCCTCGAAAAATAAGCGGTTGGCGTAAATCCTTTGGCGTTCTCGTGCGTTCAAAGATCTGGGCCCTGGCGCAGATTGACCAGGCCCAGGAGGTCCAACGATGGCTCGAACGCACATCTCGACATTCGCCGTTACTCTGA
>CAZTTW010000941.1:0-2433 GCA_964616265.1 uncultured Myxococcales bacterium
TTCCCTTGCGCCGGCTCGCCGTCACGTTCGAGAGCAGCAGCCGGCGACGACGGGCGAGTGAAAAGCGAAAGCGCGACGCGAGCGTCGGTCTGCCGCCCTACAGCCGCATCGTCTTCCGAGCCGGCACGGTCGTCGTCCGCTGACCGACATCATTCCCGGATGGCCCGTGCCCTGGGCGGCGGGCACAGGCATCTAAGGCAGCGGCGTCGGTCGCATCGATAACGATTCCAACCTGGCTGGCATACCGCCCGGCGAGTTCGGGCTGGACATCTCGGCGTTATACCGTCGGTCGGGGACCGAGACGCGCCTTGCCCTGTGACCGCCGCTACGTTCTGCGCACCTCGTGCCGGCCATTCTCGTCACCTCGCTTTACACCGTTGGATGCATTGACTAGAACGCTGTGTTCATTCGATGGAGCCTACAGACTCGCTTGGTCTATCTCGTCGGTGGTGGCGGGCCGCCGTGCTCGCCCTTGGGATAGCGACGCTCTACTGGCTTTTTGGTTGGCGCCCACTCCAAATACAGTTGTGGCTCGTCGTGGACGACGGCCTTTACGTGCGCCAGGCGGAAGGATTTCTGGCTTGGCTACAAGGCAAGTCCGCCGGCTGGCTGGGCGCTTTCGACTGCTTTCTACTCGCGAAGGCACCGCTTTACGGCGTGTGGCTGGCGTTGGTCAATCTCTTGGGAATTCCCCTGCGCGTCGCCGAGTTTCTGCTCGTTCTCTCGGGAGCATTTCTGTTCCGCCGAGCCTTCGCGCCAGTACGCAAGCTCCGCTTCGTCGAATTTCTGCTCGTGTTGTTCCTTCTCGTAGCCAATCCGTTTCTTCCGGGCGACTTCCGCTTGCAGCGTTTTGGACTGCAGATGGCCCTCACGAACCTTTGCTTGGTTTCGCTGGTTGGGCTCTGTTTGCGTCTAGTCGCGCCCGTGCGGCAGCGAATCGTGTGGAGCGCCTCGGCCGGACTGTTCTTCGGGCTCGCGTACCTCAACCGCGAGGATGCCGCCTGGCTCTTGGGACCTTTGTTGACCGCCTTCGCGCTGCAATGGTTTCTGCCGTGGTTGACGGTTGAGGGACGGCGAAACGTCCGCTCGCGCGTGAAAGCCGATCTCGCGGTACTTGCTTGCGTCGTGATCGCCGCGCTCGTGCCCGTGTTGACCGTTTGTTCACTCAACAAGGCTCACTATGGAGCCTTCATGACGACCTTCAGACACAGCAGCGCCTTGACCGGCCTCTACCATCGCCTGACCAGCCTCGAACCCTCCGGACATCAGCCTTATGTCCCCATCGCACGGCCGACTCGGCTCAAGGCGTATGCACTGTCGCCGACCTTCGCCAAGATGCAACCTTTCTTGGAAGGGAACGACGGATATTGGCATGCCGGCAACGAGCAAGCGGCGCTGAATGGACATCCGGCGGGCGACAAGGAATTCTTCGTGTCGTACTTCGAGTTCTCGCTTCTGTGGGCGGCGGAGAAGATGGGTGCCAAGCGGGCGGGAGAAATGGAAGCGATCTTCCGAAGCATCGATCGGGAATTGGCGGAAGCCGTTCGTGCAAAGAAGATCGAAGCCGGACGGTCGGGACCGGCTCTTCTCGCAGCGCCCGTGGCCGGCGACTTTCGCAAGTTCCTCTCGGCGTTGGGCACGTCCGTGTGGTCGCTGCTATTCGTCTCGGGCGATGACCAAGCATTTCCGAGCGGCGGTCAGAGCGGGGCCGCACAACTCGAGCGTGTCGGTCGGCTGACCCACGCCTGGCCAGGCCCCTTACCTGCGCCACACATGCAGTACTCGATGCGCGCGCGCAGCTTGCGCATCATCCGGAAGATTCAGCACATTTTCTATCCGTTCCTCTTCGTCGCGCTACCGGCGGTGCTGTTCTGGCGTCGACACGATCTCGTCGCGAAGTGCCTAGACCAGCGCACGATACTCCTGTGGACCGCGCTTGTTCCCTACGTGGCTCTGCTGGCGTTCTGTGCCGGCAT
This sequence comes from uncultured Myxococcales bacterium, assembly GCA_964616265.1. Lineage (GTDB taxonomy): Bacteria > Myxococcota_A > Polyangia > Fen-1088 > Fen-1088 > Fen-1118. The sequence continues at coordinate 1,977 of CAZTTW010000941.1, forward strand.
GTCCGTGGTCGAGATCCTCGGCTTTCGAGGTGTGGCGAGTGGCGACTACAACAAGCTCGGCTTTTCCGCTCTGACGGTCCTCGCGGCGTTGGCGGTCAGTACCTTGACGACCTTCGTCGCTGTCGTTCCCGAGCCGGCAAAGGAGCCGGCCAGGCCGAGCCTTCCCGTGGAGGCGCCGTGAGACGCGTTCGCTTTTGCATTCTCGGAGCGGGCCCTTCGGGACTTGCCTTCGCCACGGCGCTCGCGCACGCCGGTTGCGACTCATTCGTCGTGCTCGAGAAAGAAGCGGAGGCCGGCGGCCTGTGTCGCTCGGCGGAAGTGGACGGCGCCCCCTTGGATATCGGTGGCGGACATTTTCTCGATCTCCGCCGCCGGCATGTGCTCGACTGGCTATTTCACTATCTTCCTGAAACAGAATGGCAAGCCTTCGATCGCGTCGCCAAGATCCGCCTGCGCG
>CAZTTW010000942.1:0-2429 GCA_964616265.1 uncultured Myxococcales bacterium
ACCGCGCGTCACGCGGCGCCGTTGAAACCACTGAGCATTTGCCCGACTCAGTTGCCCGATGGAGAGGGCACGGACTTTGCGATGATCGCCACCATGGCTACGATTTCTGTGCCCTCACCTGCCCTGACCGAAACTCCCGCACCCGAGTTATGTGCTGCACCGACGGGATCGCGGGTGCTCGTCACCGAAGACGATCATCTCCAACTTCGCGCATACGCACGAGCACTGCGTGCGGTGGGCTTCGAGGTCGACCGCGCCGACAACGGAGAAACAGCGGTCAACATGCTGCTTTCAGGGACCTACGACGCCGTGGTCTCGGACATCACCCTCCCGTGCGTCGACGGTGTCGGTGTGCTGCAGGCTGCACATCAGCGCGATCCCGACATGCCGGTCGTGCTCATCACCGGTACGCCTCGCCTAGACACGGCCGTCGCAGCCGTCGAGCACGCCGCTTTCCGTTACCTCATCAAGCCCCTCACGCCAGCCCAACTGCAAGACACGGTCATCTATTGTGCGCAGATGCATCGCCTGGCGATGCTGCGGCGAATGGCCATCTCGTCGGCGAGCGAACAGTGGAGCCCGGCAGAAGATCGTCCGAGCCTCGAGCAGATATTCGAGCGCGCGCTGCAGTCGGTATGGATCGCCTTTCAGCCCGTCGTCTCATGGAAAAGACGTAGCGTGCTCGCCTACGAGGCGCTTCTCCGTAGCACGGAAGCAACGCTGAGCAATCCCTGTGCATTGCTCTCGGCGGCGGAGCGGCTCAATCGCGTCACGGAGATCGGCCGCATCGTGCGCGATCACGTCGCAAGGGATGTCCCCCATGCGCCGAGCCAGTTCGTCTTCGTGAACCTTCACAGCCACGATCTTCTCGACGATCACCTCTACGACCCAGCATCACCTCTGTCGAAAGTTGCCGAGCGCGTGGTCCTGGAAGTCACCGAGCGCGCATCGCTGTCGACGGTGGACGGCATCGAGAGCCGCGTCCAGCAGCTGCGCGAGCTCGGCTATCGTATTGCCCTCGATGATCTGGGCGCCGGCTATTCGGGCTTGGCCAGCTTTGCGCCGCTCCAGCCCGAGGTCGTCAAGTACGACATGTCTCTCGTCCGAGGCGTCGATAGCTCTCCCACGCGTCGGAAGGTCATCCACGCGATGACCGCGCTCTTTGCCGATATGGATATGCACGTCGTCGCCGAGGGCGTCGAAACCGTAGCCGAACGCGACACGTTGGTCGAGCTCGGCGTCGATCTTCTGCAGGGTTACTTGTTCGCCAGGCCGGCCAAGGGATTCGTAGACCCGAACCTTTGAGGTAGCAATTCTACCGCTGGCGCCGGTCCGGATATAGACTGAGGGAGATGGAGGACGCGAAGGATCTCGAAGCTCTGGTCGTTGATCTGATCAAGAGAGACAACGTCAACATCCCCCCCTACCCCGTCGTGGCGATGCGCCTGCAGCGCTTGGTCGGCGAGGAGAACTTCGGGATGTCGGATCTCCAGCGCGTGATCGGCGGCGATCCAGTCCTTGCGGCGACCATCCTTCGCTATGCCAACTCGGCCGCCTTTCGCGGGGTCACGGCGACGTCCACGCTCGAAGCAGCCGTCACGCGCATCGGCGCCAAGGAAGTCTGCAAAATCGCCATTGCGACCAGCGTCGGTGCCCACGCCATTGTGACGGGCTGCCTGTCCACGCTGCGTCGGCGCTACTGGCGATTGGCCATGACGAGCGCCCTGCTGTGCCGCGCCCTCGCCAATTTTCGCAAGCACAATCCTGAGGAGGCGTTCATCTGCGGGCTGCTTCACGACTTCGGACGGGTCGTGGCTACCGCGTGTTTCGAAGAGGTCATCGCACGTACGCGTGATGCTCGCGTTCTCACCGAAGAGGTGTGGGCTACGTGCGTCGATCGGTTTCACGTCGAGCTCGGGCTCGTCACTGCCGCGCGTTGGAATCTCCCTCCGCTCCTGCTGTCGATCATTAGCGCACACCACGATCCGGCTTCCGATCCCGAGCATCGACCGATGCTCCACATCGTGAACACCTGCGACGCCATCGCCGAGATGCTCGACCGCGAGAGCAGTCCGACGGCGGAAACCTTGGACAAGCTAGGCGGTCTTCTCGCTGGCGAATCCGCGTACATGGTGTCGATCTTGCCCAAGATCGCCGAGGCCGTCGCCTCTCTGGACGATATTACGCCGGGCAAGGACACGGGCATCTTCCACGTCGGCAATCGCGTGCTATCAGCGCCCACCTGCCTTTCCGAGCCTACGAAATCAGCGACCATACGCCTACAGATCCTTCGCTCGACCGGCAACGCCGAATACGAGACCGATTATTTTGCCCGGGACGGCGTCGCCTTCAGCGGTCCAAGCAAGCTCCGAGATAACAGCATGATCCGCATGCGCATCGAGACGGCCAAAGGCGCCATCGACGCCATC
>CAZTTW010000943.1:0-2424 GCA_964616265.1 uncultured Myxococcales bacterium
CCACAAGCGTGGTGCCTTCGCGGACGATTTCGTCAAAACTGTTCAGCACGGCTTCGGTCGCCGCGGAGTCAAGACTGCCCGTCGGCTCGTCTGCGAGAATGAGCGCTGGCGATAACACTGGAATGATGACGCCAAAGAGGCTCATGCCACCTGCGATGCTTTCCAGGGCTTGAACCGCCCCGGCGATACTACGCAAGTAGCGACTATCGTCGAGCCACGATAGCGCGGTCGCGTCCGGAAAGTCGTGCTCGATCGTGGATGCGATCTGGCGGGCCACATTCACGTCGTCGCTTTTGGCCGAGATGAGGAGCGCCGAGGCGCTTCGGTCGTCTCCGGTCTCCGACGCGAGAAAGCCCCAATTCACAAAGACCGAATCGAGGGCGGCAGATCCGGCGAGACCGCGCACAGTGAGCGTGTAGTTGCCCACTCCGTCGTCGTCGAGAACGAGTCTTGGACGAGTGGAGAGCAATACTTGGATGCTGACCTCGTCTCCAACATTGGCACCAAGCTTTTTCGCGAGCCGCTCGCCCAGCAGGGCCCCATGGTCATCGCGAGGCGCTAGGTCCGCACCAGCCGTGCGTTCGTAGGGGTGCTCGCGGGCCGAGGTGGTGACGCCAGTGATACCAAGAACGACAAGGTGGCTGCCCTTCTTGATGACACCGGGGAGTACTAGAATTGTCTCGACGGCTTTGACGGATGGAAGGAGCGCGATACGCGCTAGCATGGCGGTGACATCTCCAAATCGTTCACCCTGACGCGGGCGCACGCGTACATGCCCGAGCCCGCTCGAAACTTCCTGTCGCATAATCTCGTCGCGGAAACCCGCCAGGTTGGCGCGGTTGGGAATTGGGAACCCCACCCCGATGGCTACTGCGAGCAAGAGCAGAACGAGTGAAAGTATGTTTTCGCCAAGCGCCCTCCACGCCAGAAATAAGAGGATGCCGATCGGTGCGCCCCGCTGGTTCGGCAAGACGGACGCTGCGGAACGGCTCTTAGTCGCCGCGGCAACAGGGACGTCGGGTCGCTTGGTGGAATAGTTGGCGGTTTTCGACAAGGATTTCGTCCAGCACTGGTTGCCAGCAAGAATGCGAGGACTCCGCCAACTCCGGCGTAGCCCTCGGCTCCCTGCGGTCTCTACGAAATCTGCAGTTGATCGTCGACCTCGGTCACGCCGGGAGCTGCCCAAGCAGCGTCGATAGCGTCCTCGATGGCCTGCCACGAAGATGGGTGTCCGGTGAGTGTCACCTTACCCCCCGAAGCGTCGACGTGAATCGACTTGGCATCGGCCGTCGCATGCCGTTGTAGCGCGGCTACGACCTTGTCCTTGACCTCCGACGAGGAGGTCTGAGGCTTGAGGGTGATGGCATTAAAGACGGAGACAACACCTGCAAGATAGCGAACCGCACGCGCAGCGGCTTCGCGCTGGTAATTCCAGGTGACTTGACCTTCGAGGGTGATTGCGCCCTGATGAACCTTGGCGGTGACCGCCTCGGGGACATAGACGTCCCACTTGAGAGCACTCTGCGTCGCAGCGGCGATGTCCGAATCGGTGCGGACGTGGTCGGAATGAAGCTTGACCGTGAGGTCCTGAGCAACGGTTCGAACGCCAAACACGCGCTTGGTCGCGTCCTCGGCCGCCCATTTCTCCGGAAATGTGTCGACAGCTCCGAGAAGCGATACGACCCCTTTGTCGACGCTGACGCCGATTTGCGCGGCGTTGACCTTCGGATCCCAGCGGAGCTCTTGCTCGATGTCTTCCTTCAACCGATCGTCGGTCTTGTTCATGGTTTGCCCTTCTTCTATGAATCGTTACAGCAAGCGCCTCTTGCTCCTGCAGCAGCGTCTGCACCAGGTCGTCGAGCACGATGTGTGCCATTGCCTTCGGTCGCGCTGGACGCAGGTAAGTGGATCCGACGGGCGGGTTTCGCGAGGCCTAATGCATTCAGTGTGAACGAGAGATCGCTTCATAATGATTGCGAGTTATTCTAGCGCTAGCAAACCCTGCAGTCTGATGGCAACCACCCCGTGCCGAGCAGAACGCGCCCCTGGAACTGGCGGCACGCATCGTGCATTGGCTCGCGCTGGCTTGGGCGGTCGCGTCCATGCCATCGTGAAGGCAGTCGAGTCCGCCCATCCGCCGCACCATCTATCACTTGGAACCGATGCCTAACACCACCCAAAGGAACCCTTCGATGACAACGATCCATCAGCACCCCATCGTGTTTGCATTGGCCATTGGCGTGGTCGCATCTTGCTGCCCTACAGCGTGCGCGACCAAACAGCACGACGAGGAGCTGAAGTTGGTCGCGACTCACTTGGCGAACTTCGACGACCTCGACTACAACGTGTTCACGAATCAAAAGTGGACCGAGCTTCACCGTAGCCACTCACACGACATCCTCGTCCACTGGCCCGATGGCCACG
>CAZTTW010000944.1:0-2424 GCA_964616265.1 uncultured Myxococcales bacterium
CTTCTCCAAGAAAGAGGCGGCTGAGATCGTCGAGACGGTCTTCGATACCATCAAAACGACTCTCGAACGCGGCGAGAAGATCAAGATCTCGGGGTTCGGCAACTTCGTCGTACGCGACAAAAACTCGCGTACGGGCCGCAATCCGCAGACGGGCCAGGAAATCACCATCACCGCGCGCCGAGTGCTGACCTTCAAGCCGAGCCAGGTCTTGAAGAACTCGCTCAACGGCGACGAACCCGTCTAGACCTCGCACTCCGAGAAACGCGAGGCCACCGTTGCCTAGACGCTCGCAAGCGCCGGTTGACCCGAACGTCATTCCCGACAAGCCATTCTTCAAGATTGGCGAAGCGGCACGGCTCTGCGCCGTCAAGCCGTACGTGCTGCGCTACTGGGAAACCGAGTTCGCCTCGATCAAGCCACAGAAAACGCGCTCGGGCCAGCGCCTGTACCGGCGTCAGGATGTCGAGCTGATTCTGCGCATCCGCAGCTTGCTTTACGACGAGCGATTCACCATCGAGGGCGCGCGCACGCGATTGCGTGAGCTTGGCCATGAGGAATCGCCGCCGCCACCGCTGCCTCCGCCCGACGTCGACGTCGCGACGATGCGAAAAATAAAGCAAGCAGTTCTTGAGCTAATAGGGCTTGTGGAAGAGCCCTAGGTCCACTACATTTCGCATCCTTAAATCATATCGGGGCGTGGCGCAGCCTGGTTAGCGCACCTGACTGGGGGTCAGGGGGTCGCTGGTTCAAATCCAGTCGCCCCGACAAAACCGCGACGGCAAAGCCGGAAAGCGGAAAGGATGGAAACTCTCCCAGGGTTTCCCTAGGAATTTTTGAAGCCGCTTCTTCTTCTCAGCAACGACGACGGCGTCAGGGCGCCGGGGCTGCAGGCGCTTGCGGCAGCGTTGGCCAGCATTGGTGATGTGATCGTCGCAGCGCCGGATCGCGAACGGAGCGCCGCCGCGCACTCCATCAGCCTGGACCATCCGCTGCGCGTGGAGGCAGTAGAGCCGAACGTTTACGCCATCGACGGAACGCCGGTGGACTGCGTTTACCTGGCGCTGCACCACCTCGTCCCGCGCAAGCCCGATCTGTGCTTGTCCGGCATCAACAACGGTTTTAATCTCGGCTCGGACGTCTTCTACTCGGGCACCGTCGGTGCAGCACTGGAAGGGGCGCTTCGCGGCGTGCCTGCCGTAGCGCTGTCGCTCGAGCGCCAAAAGCCGCAAGACTTCAGCCACGCCGCCACGTTCGCGCGCGGCTTCGTCTCGGACATCCTGGCGCGCGGGCCGAGCGCGATCGAGCCCGGCACTTTGCTCAACGTGAACGTGCCGTCGGGGCCGGTGCGTGGATTGCGCGCCACCAGCCTCGGACGTCGCAACTACCGCGACCAAGTTTCCGTGCGCCAGGATCTGCGCGGCCGTAACTACTATTGGATCGGCGGCCCGGAAGAAAAGGGCGCCGACGTGGCGGGCTCGGATTGCACCGCCGTCCAGGACGGACTGGTGTCGGTGACGGCCATCGGCCTCGATCTCACGCACCGACCGATGCTCGAGCGCATGAGCACGTGGTGGCCGGGAGAACGCCTCGATGACAGCGAGTAGACAGTGGCAGGCTCGTCGGCCGCACCACACGACTAGACGAGTGGCGCCAGAGGTTGTAGGGGTAGGGCAGGGATGCTGGCACGGCCAAACAATACCTGCGCGCTGCTTGCGGTCGTGCTCGCGCTCGGCTGTGCCAGCGCCGGCGCTGACAAAGCCATGCAGGAGGATCACCTGCCGGGCCGGTGGCACATCGTTGCGGCTGGCGAAACCTCCGCGTCCCTCGCCGAGCAAGCAGGGATCCCGATCGAGGACTTTCTCGAAATCAACGGCCTCAAGCGCGGCGAGCCTCTCTCTGCCGGGCGGCCGGTGTTCCTTCTCGGCAAGACGACCGTACCGTCGGCCAATACCGCTGCGCAACCCGCGCCGCCGGTTGCATCCACGCCGGTTGGAACGTCATCGACGCCCGCGCGGTCGAACGCGCCGTTGCGCTGGCCCGTTGCCTCCCCGCGCTTGAGCTCGCTCTTTGGAACCCGCTGGGGCAAGCCCCATGAGGGCATCGACATGGCCGCGCCGACTGGCACGCCGGTATTCGCGGCAGCCAACGGTGAAGTCATCTACGCGGGCGATCAAGTGCGTGGCTACGGCAATATGGTGGTGCTCAAGCACAGCGGCGATCTGGTCACCGTCTACGCGCACAACTCGCTGCTGCTCGTGCACACCGGCGACCGCGTCGCAGTCGGGCAAGAAATTGCGCGGGTGGGCGACACCGGACATTCGACCGCGCCGCACCTGCACTTCGAGGTCCGCCGCGGCGAGATCCCACAAGACCCCATCCCGCTTTTGCCCGCTTTGAAGTAGAACGGGCCATGCTCAAAAGCGG
>CAZTTW010000945.1:0-2424 GCA_964616265.1 uncultured Myxococcales bacterium
GGGATCGGCGTCGTAGTAGGCAATGACGACTTCGCGCATGGTCGCGTCGGTGGCCGAGGGCGGGAAGAATCCGTCGACCATATCCGCCACCTAGTCGTGGGAGGTGCCTCGCTTAATCGTGACCAGCGCGTACACCACGTTACCGTCGTCGACCACCGACATGAAGCCGACGCGGCGGCCATCCTCGACGGACCACAGATACCAGACCTCCGAGGATTTCGTGTGGGTCGTGCGCGTGGCATAGAAGGTACGCGGTTCGTGGCGAGTGATGGGAGTTATCTTGGGATCGCGAGGCATGGGGCGGGAAAGGTAGCACGATTACGTGGAGGCGATGCTTTGTTCGCAAAGCACGCTTCTTGCTGCGTCGGCCGACACCATGGCGCGCAATCCGATGGTCATCTCCAAGGTGTGGGCACAGGCGGCCGTGCTTACGTTCTTGTTGGGATTCACGGGTCTCGGGATTTTGGCCGTTGTGATTTACGCGAAGGTCGCGCCGATACCGGGGCGTGTGCTTACGCCGGCAGGAACGCTGCTATTCAGCCGGCAAGACATTCAGGATGGGCAGAACGTTTTTCAGAGGTACGGGCTCATGCAGCTCGGAACACTGTTCGGGCATGGCGCCTACTTGGGGCCGGACTTCACTGCCCAGTACTTGCACCAGTCAGCGCTGGATATGCTCTCGTCCTACGGCGAAGGAGCGACACCGAACCCGGACATTCGCGCGAAAGTCATGTCCGAGCTTCGTGCCAATCGTTACGACGTCCAGACGGACACCCTGCGTTTCGGACCTGGCCAAGCGCACGCCTTTTTCGCCATGGTCGACTACTACGCCGACTATTTCGGCAAGGGCGAGCATCAGCGTGGCGTGCGCGGCCCTCACATCGCGGATCGCGACGACATCCGCCGGCTCACCAGCTATTTCGCGTGGGCGGCGTGGACGACCACGGCGAATCGGCCGGGCCACGACTACTCGTACACCAACAATTGGCCCGACGAGCCTTTGGCGGGCAACGCGCCTACCGCAGACAATTTCTTCTGGAGCGTGATCAGTCTGATCGCGCTTTTGTGCGGTGTCGGCGCCGTGCTGTATGCCTTCGGTCGCTACAATGCGCTCGGCTGGCATCGCGCCGAGGAAGAAGGCATTCCACCGGTGCAGTTTCGCGCGCCCGAGCAGGTAGGGCTCACGCCCTCGCAACGGGCAACGGCTTGGTATTTCTTGGTCGTCGCGGGGCTATTCCTCGCCCAGGGGCTGCTTGGCGGCGCGAACGCGCACTACCACGCCGATCCGACGGGATTCTATGGGCTCAATCTCGGCGGCTGGCTTCCGTACAACTTGTCGCGCACCTGGCACGTTCAATTGGCGCTGTTCTTCGTGTCCGCCGCATTTCTGGCCATGGGCATTTTCATCACGCCCATGATCGCCGGGCGCGAGCCGAAGCATCAGGACAAGCTGGCCATCGCGCTGTTCGCCGCTGTCGTCGTAGTAGTCGTCGGCAGTTTGGCCGGCGAGGCCTTGAGCTACAAAGACGTCATTACCCGCCGCGGCCCGTGGTTCTGGCTCGGCTCGCAAGGCTGGGAGTCTCTCGACCTCGGACGGCTGTGGCAGCTCTTGCTGACCCTCGGACTCATCATTTGGGTCGCCATCATCTACCGCGGATTGCGATCGCGCCTGGCCACCGAGCATCCCGGCAATTTGCCGTACCTGTTTCTCTACAGCGCCATTTCCATTCCGGCCTTCTATGCCGTGGGCATGCTGTTCGGCCGCAATACGCATTTCGCGATCACCGACTTTTGGCGCTTCTGGGTCGTGCACCTGTGGGTCGAAGATTTCCTGGAGCTGTTCACGACCATCATGGTGGCCTACATTTTCGTGCTCCTGGGCGTGGTCTCTCGGGTGACCGCCACGCGGGTCATCTATCTCGACGTCATTCTCTATTCCGTCGGCGGCGTCATCGGAACCATGCACCACATGTATTTCAGCGGATCCCCGTCCGTTCACATGGCGGCGGGCGCGTTCTTCTCGGCGATGGAAGTAATACCGCTGGTGCTGCTCAGCGTGGAGGCGTACCGATTCATTCGCTTGGGCGGCTATTCGGCCGCAGTGCCGATTCATCCGTTCCCGCACAAGTGGGCGGTCATGTTCCTCATCGCCGTCGGGTTCTGGAATTTTCTTGGTGCCGGCGTCTTCGGCTTCCTCATCAATTTACCCATCGTCAGCTACTACGAGATCGGCACCCAGTTCACCGCGAACCACGGCCACGGCGCGCTCATGGGGGTGTACGGCATGCTCGCCATGGGCTTCTTCGTGTTCGTCGCCCGCTACTTCATTCCGCCTGACCGCCGCAGCGAACGCGCGATGAAGATTTCCTTCTGGAGCCTCAACATCGGTCTCGCCTACATGCTTTTTGCGAATCTCGTGCCCAT
>CAZTTW010000946.1:0-2421 GCA_964616265.1 uncultured Myxococcales bacterium
GATGTAGCACCTCCCGTTGCGCTCGAGCCGCCGAACGCAACGGCACCGCCGCTCGAGGAAGGCCGGCCGCCGGAGCCACTGTCGCCACCGGATGCTGGCGTGAAGGACCGAGGCGTAGTGCAGGCACCGAATACCGTTAGCGTCACGAGCAGAGAGGCCGAGCACAAGCTTCCTTGAGCCGGCAGCGAAACGAATTTGGACATACGCCGCATTTTACGGCATTGCTTCACTTAGGCGTTGGAATCGTCCCACTGAACGTGATTTTCACCGCATAGCCATTGCTGTTGTTAGCGCTGGCCGGCAGGTTCACCTTCAAGCCCGAGCTGTCCTGGGTAAACGTGCAGCTGTCGCCTCCTAGGAAAGAGATGGCCTGGATCGTGGAACTATCGAACGAGCCGGTCTTCAATGTCGTAATGACCATCTGACTACCGGTGGGCCAGCCCAAGCCAATCGCGTAGAGCGTCTTATTGTCCTTGCTTCTGGTGAAGCGGATATCGGTTGCCTTGCCCTCGACTGGAGCACCCATGCCGCCGCCGCCCATCTGGGTCGGCCCCTCACCGTATTTGACCCAAGCTCGGGTCGAATAGATAGCCTCACCGAAGACTTTGAGCCACGCGCCCATGGCCAACAGAATGTCCTTCTGTGCTTGCGGGAAGGTACCGTCAGCCATCGGGGACGTATTGAGCAGCAAGAAGCCGTTCTTGCTCACTCGATCAATCAAGGCATGGAGCAGCGACTTTGACGAGTAGTAGGCCATCCCCTCCGTGTAACCCCAGGTCGTGAGGCTCAGAGTATCCTCGGACAGCCAGAACGTAGCCGACAGACCAGCCTCGCCGGCTCGTTCCTCTTGGTGGATCTCGCCCGCATGGCCGGCAAACCCATCATTGTAGGAAACCACCACGTCTTTGCCCCACTCGACGCCTTTGTTGTAATAGTAGGCCAAGTAGTTCAGTCTCGCTGTCTCGCTGACCTGGGCCAAGTTGAAGTCGTGCCACATGTAATCAGGCTGGTAGCCGTCGATCAGTTCCTTCTCTTTGTTCAGCCAGAGCGTTTCCTCATCCGACTGTGCTAACTGACCGTAGAGTTTCTTCAGACTTGGATCCGATTGAGCCGGTGCCCACTGATAGTAGCCGGTAAAATTGTAGGCGGTGTGCGTGGACACCATGAACTTCATTCCCTTCGCTCGATAGGCTTTGGCAAGAATGCCGACCAAGTCGAGATTCGGGCCTTTGTCCACCGCGTTCCATTCGTTGGCCGTACTCTTCCACAGCGAAAAGCCGTCGTGATGCTCAGCCACCGGACCGGCCATCTTCGCACCCGCGTCGGCGAAGAGTTGTGCCCACGCGTCGGGATCCCAGCTTCCACCGTCCGCGACTTGCTGGGGCGCGAATTTCGCAAGCTTGCCCGACTTGTCGTTCGCGCCGGTCAGGAAATTGCTGTACGGCCAATTTCCCAAGGGGTCGCCATAGACCGACATATGGTGATTGTATTCATTGCTGCCCTTGTTGAACATATTGCGCGGGTACCATTCACTTCCGTACGCCGGATAGCAGAAGGCTCCCCAGTGATGCCAAAGACCGAACTTGGCGTCCTGGAACCACTCGGGGGCGGCCGGGTGCTGGTCCACCGATGTCCAGGAGGCCGTATAGCTCTGGGGGCCGCTGGCCCCGCCGCCGCCCGTGCCGGTGGATCCGCCGAACGCACTCGTGCCGCCGGTCCCGGTCTTGCCACCCGATCCTGTCACCCCGCCGGAGGTTGTGGTGCCACCTCCGCTGGCTCCCCCCGTCGTGCTTCCTCCCGTCGAGGCCGCATCGCCTGCATCGCTGGGCATGGTAGAACCGCCGGTTGCAACAGATCCGCCGGTTGCGATCGTGCCACCGGTCGAAGCTATTCCACCGCTGCCGATTGCTCCACCAGCGGAGACACCACCGCTGTCGTTGGCTTTTCCGCCCGTTCCCGGTGTGCCGCCGGAACCGATCGCGCCGCCGCTGGAATTGCGGCTTGCTCCCCCGGTTCCGGGCGGAGTCGAAGTCGTTTGCGTCGAGCATGCCGCCACGCAAGCTAGGTACAATCCAACAGCCCACCTGCCACTGCGCGCTGGTTGGCCCGGCCGGCTTGGGTCGGGCGGATTGGAAGATCTTTTCTTGGGCTGGTCCTGCGATGCGATCATTGTCCCTCGCGCGTTTGGCGTTGCTGTGGTGAATGTGAAGGGGGTGGAAAGGTCAGAACGGGTCTATCGATTCGACAAAAAGGGGCACGAGTACGATGAAACGGGTCTATCGATCTTAGTGGCGCGGACGATTTTCTCCATACCGCTTCGGTGCTTGGACGCGCGCCTTGGATCTGCGATTGACAGCGCAGAAAGCACGCTACACTGTGGATCCCATGCTTCGGGCGACCAACGCCGAACCCCGCGAAGAG
>CAZTTW010000947.1:0-2409 GCA_964616265.1 uncultured Myxococcales bacterium
GCCAGTGGATCCAAGGTTGTAAGCCCATGAACCAACCGCAGCTTGTACTCCCCGCGGGAACGCGCATCGTGACCCGGTCGGAGGTGCGCGCAGACACCGAGCGCGCCCACCGACCGGTAGGCTCCGTTGCCGAGATCATCGGCGTACCGGTGGATGCCCTGCATAGCTACCGGGTGCGCTTTTCCGATGGCGGAGAAGCCTCGCTTCGGCGCAAGGAGTTCTCCCTGCTGTCGGCCTACAAGACCGACGAGGCGGGGCTGCCCGGCCCGCTCGATGAGCGCGACCTTGGTCCCTACGTCATCTATCGTTGCGTGGTGGGCTCGCGCGCCTACGGACTCGACAGCGAGACCTCCGACACCGACCGCCGCGGCATCTACCTGCCACCTGCCGAGCTGCAGTGGTCATTGCAGGGGGTGCCCGAGCAGTTGGAAAACGATTCCACGCAGGAGTGCTACTGGGAGCTGAAGAAGTTTCTCGACCTTGCTCTGCGAGCGAATCCCAACGTGCTCGAGTGTCTGTACACTCCGCTGGTCGAGCACGCGACGCCTCTAGCCCGCGAGTTGCTGGCGATGCGCGCGTGCTTTCTGTCCCGGCTCGCCTACCAGACTTTCAATGGCTACGTCCTGTCGCAATTTAAGAAGCTGGAACAGGATTTGCGCTCCAAAGGCGAGGTTCGCTGGAAGCACGTCATGCACATGATGCGGCTCCTGCTCTCGGGCATCTGCTTGCTGCGCGAGGGTGAGCTCCCGGTCAGCGTGACCGCACATCGCGATCGCTTGCTCGCCATCCGGGCGGGCGCAGAGCCGTGGGAAGCGATCGAGACGTGGCGACACCAGCTGCACGGCGAACTCGACACCGCCTATCGTGAAACCCGTCTGCCCGTGCGGCCAGACTACGATGCCGTCAATCGCTTCCTCATCAAGGCGCGGCAGAGTGCGCGCGAGTTGGCCTGCTTGTCCGGGCCGCCACGTCCCGTTTCTTCGGCCGTCGAGATCGCAACTCCCGCGGGCGTGGGAGCAGATCCTCGATTGCAGGCCGTGGCCGATGCGCAACCCTATCCGCTGCTCTTCGTCACCATCAGCGGTGCTCACCTCTATGGCTTTCCCTCCCCGGACTCGGATTTCGACGTGCGTGGTGTTCACGTGTTGCCGCCCGAGGCCGTGGTCGGTTTGCGCGAGGGACCCGACACCATCAAGGTCGCCGAGCAACGCGCCGATTTCGAGCTGGACCTAGTCACCCACGACGTCCGCAAGTTCTTCGGGCTGCTTCTGCGCCGCAACGGCTATGTTCTGGAGCAGCTCACCTCGCCGCTCGTTGTCCGCAGCGGCCGTGAGCACGAAGAGCTGAAGCAACTCGTTGGCGGCATCGTCACACGCCACCACGCGCACCACTACCTAGGATTCGCCGCGACCCAATGGCAGCTCTTCGGCAAAGAGCAGCCGCGACGGGTGAAGCCGTTACTCTACGTGTACCGCGTGCTTCTGACCGGCATTCACCTGATGCGCACCGGTCAGATCGAGGCCAACTTGGCCACGCTGAACCGGGACTTCCGTCTGCCATACGTTTCGGATCTGATTGCCCGGAAAGTGGCAGGGGCTGAACAGTCCACGCTTTCTGATACCGATTGGTCGTTCCACGAATCGGAGTACGTCCGCCTGGTGGCGCTGTTAGAAGAGGCCGCAGCAGCGAGTTCACTGCCTGATGCTCCCGGTGCCGAGCCTGCGCTGCACGACCTGCTTGTGCGGATTCGGTTGAGCGGCGCTCAACTGTGAGGGGCAAATTGTGTTCGAATTCGGTACTCGATGGCGGTGAACGAGTCGATCCCTCCGGCCCGGGCAGCGGGGTAGTCTCGCCAGTGGTGAGACTTCCCGACAGGTTCGCGTCGAAGATACGCAAGACTCAAGTGATGGCCGACCGCTTGGAGGACTGGGCTCTTCAGTATGGTCTTCACATAAACGCCGCCGAAATATTGTCGAGCACCTCGGCCTCTGCTGGTAGACGCATGGCGTAGATCTCATCGTTGTGCTCCCGAACCCGGCGAAAAATTGAACGGGTCAAGTTGAGCGTGAACCCAGGGGCGCGAGAGCCAACCCAGTGGAAGGAGGAGTGGACGCATTTCGGTGCCGTGCATTCGGTCGGCAACCGCATTCTCTGCGCAGTCGTGTGGATCCCAACAGTCTCCTTCCATAGCTTGATGTCGGCACTGGTTGCGAATCGCGTGGGCCAGAGCTTCGATGTGGACTTGAAGATTGCCGGCAGGAATTTTGTCCAGGGCACCAAGGTGAGCTTCGCCAATACGGGAATCCGGGTGATGGGGGTCACTTTCTCTTCCAGCACAGCGCTTACCGTACACGTCAAAGTTGCGAGCGACGCCGCCCTGGGCGCCACCAGCATGTTTGTGATTAATCC
>CAZTTW010000948.1:0-2406 GCA_964616265.1 uncultured Myxococcales bacterium
CGCGTTGGCGGAGGCGGGCTTTGCCCGCCGCAGCCAGAGCGCGGGAGGGTTTGGGAACCCTCCCAGGGTTCCCATCTTAAAAGTAGCGGCTGACCAGGTTCTCGAGCATTTCCTGGCGGCCCGAGCGCGGCTTGGGGTTGATCCCCTTCTTTTCGACGAGCTCCGCGATCTGGGCCAAGGTCAACTTGCCGCTCATGATGTCGCGGCCCATGCCTTCGTTCCAGCCCTTGTAGCGAGCGTCCACGAGCGCCTGGACCTTGCCGTCCGACAACATCTTGTCCGCGATGAGCAGGCCATGCGCGAGCATGTCGATGCCGCCCACGTGAGCGTGGAACAGATCGTCCGGCTCGAAGCTCTGGCGGCGTACCTTCGCGTCGAAGTTGAAGCCGCCGGTCGAGAACCCGCCGGCCTGCAGAATGCGGGCAAGCACCAAGCTGATCTCGCACAAGTCGCCGGGGAACTGATCGGTATCCCAGCCGAGCAGCGTATCGCCGCGGTTCATGTCGATGCTGCCGAAAAGTCCGGCGGCAATGGTAAACGCCACTTCGTGCTCGAAGGTATGGCCAGCCAGCGTGGCGTGGTTCGCCTCGATGTTCAGCCGGAAGTCACTCGACGAAAGCCCGTACTGCTTGAAGAAGCCGGCCACCGCGGCAGCGTCGTAGTCGTATTGGTGCTTCGTGGGCTCGCGCGGCTTGGGCTCGATGAGCAGCGGGCCGGCAAAGCCGATCTTGTGCTTGTGCTCGGCGACCAGGTTCATGAAGCGGCCCATCTGATCGAGCTCTCGCTTCATATCAGTGTTGAGCAGGGTCTCGTAACCTTCGCGGCCGCCCCACAGAACGTAGTTCGCGCCGCCGAGTCGCTGCGTGATTTCCAGCGCCTTCTTCACCTGCGCCGCCGCAAAGGCGAAAACTTCCGGATCTGGATTGGTCGCCGCGCCCGCCATGAAGCGCGGATGCGAAAACAAATTCGCCGTTCCCCACAGAAGCTTGATACCCGTGCGCTGCATGTGGCCGGCCATCTCGTCGACCATGGCGTCGAGCAGGCGGTTGGTCTCGGCCGGCGTGGCGCCCTCGGGAGCCACATCGCGGTCGTGGAAACAATAGAAGGGCGCGCCCAAGCGGCTGAAGAAGTCGAACGCCGCAGCGGCCTTCATCTTGGCATTGGCAAGGCCATCGCCACTTCCGTGCCACGGCCGACCGAAGGTTCCCGACCCGAACATGTCCTGTCCGTCCGAGGCGAACGTGTGCCAGTAGCACACGGCCATGCGCAAATGATCTTCCATACGCTTGCCGCGGACCACGCGGTCTTTGTCGTAGTAGCGGTAGGCCAAGGGCGCCGTAGCGTCAGGGCCAGCGTAACGAATGGGTTCGATAGCGGAAAAAATGGTGTCTGGCATGAGTTTCTTTTACCCCTTTACAAACGTCGACGCTAGAGCGTTTCGTGGAGTCGTTCCTCGAACGCACGGCCGAGCTCGGTGTAAACATTTCGTGTCGTCGGGTCAGGCGCAACGGCGCGCGCTTCGTCGGGCATGGAGAACTGCTTGGCGAGCCGCTCCCAGCTGGCTCCCGCCACCGCTTGGGCCGCGCGCAGCGCCCCGCCAAGCGCCGACGAGTTCGACACCTGCAGCGGCACGATTCGCGCCTGGAAGACATCGGCCAAGACGCGCAGGATGGCCTGATTCTGCGAAGCACCGCCGGTCACGAGAATGCGGTCGAAAGCTTCACCGATGAAACGCGAATGCAGCCGCATGTTGAGCGCCTGCGCCTCCACGACGGCGCGCGCTGCCGCATCGCCGTCGCGCTTGGCGACGAATGCATCCGAGCCGAACCACCGTTCGACCGGCGACGACAGGCGGGGCGTGATCTCCGGAACGAAGAACGGCAAGAGCACCTGCCCTTGATTGCCGGGCTTGGTGCGCGCCGTGATGGCGTCGGAAAACGCCTTCCAGTCGAAGCCAAAGCGGCGGGCGATTTCCTCGCGCGCGAGCGATCCGTTGGCGAAACACGAGAGAGCCATGAAGCCTCCGGCCGGATTACCGAAGACGTGGCCGTAGCCCTTGGGATCGGTGCGCGGCGAAGCCATCGCGGCGAAAACCGTATCGCTGGTACCCAAGCTGAC
The DNA here is from genome assembly GCA_964616265.1 of uncultured Myxococcales bacterium. GTDB lineage: Bacteria > Myxococcota_A > Polyangia > Fen-1088 > Fen-1088 > Fen-1118. The sequence continues at coordinate 2,119 of CAZTTW010000948.1, forward strand.
GACCGCCGTGCCGGGCTTGGTCGCGCCCATCCCGACTAAACTACTCGGGTTGTCCCCCGTGAACGCCACCACCGGCGTCTGCTTGGCAAAACCGTACTTGCGAACGAAATAGTCGGTCAGCGGTCCTACCGTCGTGGTGGATGCCACGGGCTTACGCAAGCGCTCGCCCAAGCCGGGCGCCGTTGCCTTGAGCAGGTCGGGATTCCAATCACCGGTCGTCAAATCGAGCAGATTCATGCCGGCGCCGTCGCCGTGATCGATGGGCGCGCTGGTGCCCGTCAGAATCGC
>CAZTTW010000949.1:0-2404 GCA_964616265.1 uncultured Myxococcales bacterium
GGAAGAGCTGCTGGCTGGCACCCTCAGTAATGTTACCCATCCGGACGACGTCGAACGAAGCGCGGAATGGATTCGCAAGTGTATTGCTGGCGAGCCTTGCGAGGAGGAGTTCGAAAAGCGCTTCATTCACAAGGACGGCCACGTGATCTGGGGAGTGGTCACCTCGACGTGGTTGCGTGATGCGAACGGCGAGCCGCGGATATCGGTATGCCACCTTCGCGATATCACCTTTCGCAAACAAGCCGAGCTGGCGCTTCGCGAGAGCGAGGCCCGACTGCTCGAGGCACACGAGATGTCCCGCATGGGCCATTGGCAGCTCTTCCCAAACACGCACGCGATGAGCTGGTCTGCCGGCATCGTTCGCTTGCTCGGTCACGAATCGAAACAGGCTGCTCCTTCCTTCGAATCCTTCTTGGCGCCGGTGCACGCCGACGATCGGGCTAGCGTCGAGGCTGCCTTCGCCAACACGGTCTGGAGTGGCGAGTCCTTCGATATTCTGTACCGGCTCAGCCTGCCGAACGGGGAGATTCGACATGTTCGCGCAGTAGCGCGCCGCGACCTCGGAGCGCTGGGCTCCGAGCCGAGCATTACCGGTGTCTTGCAAGATGTTACGGCGATGCGAAGAGCCGAGGAGGAGCGCAGTCGTCTGGAGGCGCAGCTGCACCAAGCCCAGCGCATGGAAGCGATCGGGCAGTTGGCTGGCGGCGTGGCGCATGACTTCAACAATCTGCTGACGGCGATGAATGCCAATGCACAGCTCGCCATGACCGCTCTTCCAGCGGACACCTCGGCGCGCGACAACTTGATCGAGATTCGCACGGCCATCAAATCCGCCACGCTTCTCACCCGGCAGCTGCTTGCGTTTTCGCGTCGGCAGGTGGTTGCGCCGCGGGTGCTCGATCCGAACGAGGTCGTCCGCCACCTCAGCAAGATGCTCGAGCGCCTGCTGGGAGAGGAGCTTGAGCTCGCGTCTGTGCTCCGCGATGGCGTAGGCCAGATCCGGATCGATCCGGGTCAGCTGGACCAGATCCTCATCAACCTGGCGGTGAACGCGCGCGATGCGATGCCCGACGGTGGCAAGCTGACCATCGAGACAGCCAACGTCGAGCTCGATGCTCTATCTTGCCGGAAGCATTCCAGCCTTGCGCCGGGGCAGTACGTGCGCCTCACCGTCTCCGACACGGGCGTGGGCATGAGCTCGGAGGTGAAACGTCACCTGTTCGAGCCGTTTTTCACCACCAAAGAGGTGGGCCGAGGCACGGGCCTCGGGCTAGCCATCGTGTACGGAGCCGTCAAGCAGCACGGAGGGCACATCGAGGTTCATTCCGAGGTCGGGCAGGGGGCATCGTTCCACCTGTACTTTCCGCGGGTCAAGGACGTCGTCGACGAAGCGTCGCCCAAGACCCGGCCGCGAGACACGCGCGGCCGCGAGGCACTGCTCTTGGTGGAGGACGACGGCGCCATCCGCGCTCTTGCCGAGAGCTTCCTCTCTGGGCTCGGCTACGAGGTGCATTCCTTCGCGAATGGCAACGATGCTCTAGCGGCGCTGGACGCGTTGCCGGGCTCGATCGCGCTGCTGATCAGCGACATGGTCATGCCTGGCATGGGCGGCAAGGCGTTCGCCGACCAGTGTCGTCAGCGGCGAGTGCGGCTCAAGGTCCTGTTTACGTCAGGCTACACGGAGGACGCCGCTCTTCAGCGGGGCGTGCTCGACCATTCCATCGACTTCTTGTCTAAACCCTACGCGCTCGACGAACTCGCACGTCGCGTGCGCGAGGTGCTCGATCGCGATCATCCCTCGGTATGAGGCCGAGCCCTACGCGCCGACGGACGAGATGTCGCAAATGCTACGCGCTACCGGCGCCGGCGCGTCGGTAGCCAAGGCGAAGTAGTTTGCTACTTGGCTTGCGTGACCGGCCCGCAGGTCGGGCAGCCGCATGCGGCCTGTGAGGACATCACGCCGACGGGACACACGATGAGCGGGCACATGATCGGTGGGCAGACGGTGGCATCGGTGGTGCGCATGTCGGCAACACCAGCGTCGGCAGGCACGCAGGTCGGACAGCCACACGGCGTTGGGCTGGGTCCGTAGCCGTAGCGACATAGGAGGGCAGGGCAGGCCACGGGAAGGCAAGGCCGCGTATCCTCCGAGGCCGTATCTTTGCCTGCGTCGTGAGAGGTGCCACCGTCGATGCCGCCGTCGGGACCGGGCAGACAGCCAGCGCATCCACAGGGGGGAGCCGGGGCAATTCCGTAGGGACAAATCGGCAGTACGCACGGTGGCGGAATGCATTGGGTAGTGCCGCCGCTGCCGCTGTTCCCGCCGGTACTACCGTGTTTTCCCCCGCTGCTTCCGCCGGTGCCGTCGCTAACGTGCCCACCGCTGCCGCCCTCGCCACCGGAG
>CAZTTW010000950.1:0-2403 GCA_964616265.1 uncultured Myxococcales bacterium
GAATCAGAATGTTACGTTCAGCGTGAGTGCTCGGCGCAGACGAGACAAGAACGTCACCCGCGGAATATCCCGAGCGCCCAAGCTGGCGAGATGCGGATTCATCACCTGGGCGTCGAGCAGCACGAACCCTCGGTCATGCAAATGCGATACGAGATGGGCAAGCGCCGCCTTCGAGGCGTCGGTTCGTCGATGAAACATGGACTCGCCGCCAAAAAAGCCGCCGAAGGCGACGCCGTAAAGACCGCCCACGGCCTCATTTCCCTCATAAACCTCGACGCTGTGGGCTTCGCCCCGCCGGTGAAGCTCGCAGTAGCCGGCGATGAAATCTTCGCTGATCCAGGTACTCGGTCGATCCGCGGTCTCCTCGGCGCAGCGGCGCATGGTCCCTTCGAAATCGCGGTCGAGGTGAAACGTCCATCCCAATCGACGAATGGTCTTACGCAGACTGCGGGACACATGAAAGGTCTCGAGCTCGAAGATCGCCCGCGGATTGGGGCACCACCAAGTCACGGCGGGATCCGAAGACCAGGGAAAGACCCCCAGCCGGTAGGCCTTTTCGAGAACGTCGGGATGAAGCGACCCGCCCACCGCTACGAGGCCGTCTTCATCGGCCTCGATGTCGACCACCGAGTCGTCCCCAAGGGCTGGATCTTCTGTAATGGCCATTTCAATTGCGCCTTCGGAGTCGCACTATTTTTCTTCCGCGGAACACGATTGCAGCCTCATCCGTAGTACGTCAAAAAAAGTTTTACTTTTGTAACGATCCGAGTAGTATGCCGCGCCAAACGCGATCCCGGCAGAGAACAAACAGGAGAGAAGGCTATGATGAGGAAGCTTGCAGTTACAGTTTTTGCTCTTTCGCTCGCAGCATTTGGCTGCGGTAGCGACAGTGGCAACCAGAACAACGACCTCGGTGGCGGTAGCACGGACGGCGCGGCGAAAGACACGGCCCCCGCTGTGGACGTAGCGCAGACGGACGCTCCGATCGGAGTTGACACCTCGGTTGACGTGACCGTCAAGCCGGATGCCTCGGTCGATCAGAACACCGCGATCGACACCGCGCAGGTGGATGCAGGCGTCAAGGTCGACGCGAGCGGCGCTGACACGAAGGCAGGCGTCGATGGCGGCGCAGGCGTCGACACCGGCACCAGCATCGACACGACCGCAGTGGACGGCGGCACGGTCGGCTAACCCTTCTCTGGTCTTACCGTTCCTAGAAGCGGATCCCGCGTGGGGTCCGCTTTTCTATTTTTGAGCCCCGGCTTGGGCGGACAGTTTTTGTCGATCAAGGCCCCCTTTTTTCCCAGCGTGGACAAAAAGCGTCTCTCTCTGTGCAATTCGTCACGATTCGGTTTCCAGAAAGTTTCTCCTTTGAATCTGCTGGCGTACGTCACGGGCGTCGGATAGCTCTCATTCTGGCACACCCGGTGCACCGGCAGGTTGCGAGGGATCCCATGCAAGACCGGTCTTCCCGCGGTTTTACTCTGGTTGAGTTGATGATCGTGGTCGCCATCATCGGCATTCTGGCTGCGGTCGCAATTCCCGCCTTTACACGTTACGTGCGCAAGTCGAGGACGGTCGAGGCCGCCGCCCACCTCAACAAGATGTGGTCCGGTTCGCTGACCTATTACATGAGTGACTTCACCGGGACCGACTCGAATGGCAAACCGACGCCCCTGGCGAAGCAGTTTCCCGGTCCGGCGGCGACCTTGGAGCAAACCAGCTACTGCTGCCAGCTCACCGGCGGCCGCTGCCCGGGCGGATCTCCCGTCTGGGGTACGGACAACGTCTGGCTAGCGCTGAAGTTCGCGCTGGCCGATGCCCATTCCTACATCCCGGCTTACACGGGCAGCGGTGCCGGCACTGCCGCGCAGTTCACGGCCCGGGCAATGGGAAGCCAAGGCTGCATCAAGCTGGCGACGTTCACCCGCAAAGGGGCCATCACCGCCCAGGGCGACCCGACAGGCCAGGTCCAGCCGGAGGTCCAAAACGAGCTGGAGTAGAGGTTGCCGGCCCGCGGTCCGCTTGCGTTCCCCAGCCTTCCAGACTATCTAACTCGCATGGTTCACCATGATCGTGACACCGGCGAGCTTGGACGACTCTCAAGCGGCGACGGGAACCATGGCATCTGAACAAGCGGTCACCGCCACCCTTCTGGTCAACTGCCGCGACCGTACCGGCCTTGTGGCTGCGCTATCGAGCTTCGTATTCAGCCACGGCGGAAACATTCTCGATGCCGACCAGCATGCCGAGATCGACAGCGGCGAGTTCTTCATGCGCCTGGTGTGGGATCTGACGGGCTTCACCATCAACCGCGAACTGGTCCGCGCCGAGATCGCCAGTCTCGCTGGACGCTTCGACCTCAAGTGGGAGCTCACGTTCTCGGATCATGTGCCAAGGGTG
>CAZTTW010000951.1:0-2402 GCA_964616265.1 uncultured Myxococcales bacterium
TAAAAGCGGGGCGACGTAGTCGTCGGCTTTGGGGAGATGTAATTGTCGCTCAGCACTCTGACAGTTGTGCGACCGGCGCGACAACATACTGGAGTATGCGCAAAAACGTACGAAGGCGGACCCCGAAGATTCATGTTCGCGGCATCGCGAGCATGATCGTCGTGTCTTCCTTGTTCGTGGTGAGCGAGGTTCATGCTGCGGCGACCCTAACGGTCGATCTGGCGACCGCGTACCGGCCAGCGACCCACGTTGGCAATGGCTCGCTCTATGGCGTCACCGAAAAGGTCCCCGCGGACGCCGACCTGGAACGGCTGGTGGGAGCGCTCCACCCGAGGATGTTCACCGACCCTGCATCCTCAGATCCTGGCACCCAGCAGCCAGGCGTATCCGCCAACGCGATCAAGGTAGCCGCGCGCCTTGCCCCCTTGGGCGGTTCGGTCACCGTCCGCTTGGCCGACTGGCTCTCCGGCTTTTACACGTTCAGCAGCATGACCGATTGGCTGAACAAGGTCGGCACGACCATCGCCGCCAAGAAAGCCGCCAACCTGAACAACGTGTACGCGTACGAGCTGTGGAACGAGCCCAACGGCACCTGGACCAACGGCGGTGACACCAATGCCGTGCCAGGAGGCGCCAAGACGGTGTCATTCAATGCGCTCTGGAAGCAAACTTACGACAAGGTCCGGCAGCTGGACCCGGACGTGAAGATCACCGGCCCCTCGCTTTCGTACATGGATCCGGACTTCTTCAATGGCTTCTTGACCTACTGCAAAGCCAACAACTGTCTCCCCGACATCATCGGCTGGCACGAAGGTACGAACATCGAGAGCGACGTTGCGTCTTATCGCAGCCTCGAAAAGCAACTCGGCGTCGGCCCGTTGGCAATTACCATCAACGAGTACAGTGGCTCCGGACGGGCCAAGGATGAGGGGCGGCCGGGCGCTTCCATTCCCCTCATCGCGCAATTGGAGCGCGCAGGCGTGGATACCGCGTGTATCTCGTGGTGGACGCCCGATTCGATTGCAGGACACCTGGGCAGTCTGCTGGCGAGCGACACGCAAACCAACGGGGGATGGTTCGTGTACAAGTGGTACGGCGATATGACCGGGACCATGGTCACGACAACCTCATCACTCGCCAAGGACGGCAAGAACCTGGACGGCCTTGCGAGCCTCGACACGAGCGCGCGCAACGCCTCCGTCATCCTGGGTGGAGTCAGTGACGGAACCATTCACGTGGTGGTCAAGGGCTTCGCGTCTGCGCCCTTTTTTGCAAGCACGGTGCACGCCGTGGTCGACCACACCTCATGGACGGGTCGCGGCGGCGTCGTGACCGGCACCGACGTCGTGTCGAGCGCAGACGTGACGATCGCCAACGACCAGATCACGGTGTCGATCAGCAACGTCAACGGCGACGATGGCTATCGTGTGAGCCTGACCCAAGTGGGGGGCGCAACCGATGGTGGAAGCGTGGCCTCCGATGGCGGCAGCCCAATCCACGATGCCAACCAGGCCGAAGGCGGCGGTGCCGACGCGCACGCAGACCAGCGACCCTCGATCGATGCGCCCAGCGGCGCTGACGGCTCGCAAGCAGGCTCGGATGCCGGCTTGGAAGCGAGCTCGCTGGGTGGCACGGGCGGCGCCGGAAGCGGCGGCACCGGAGGCGGCAGTAGCAATCCCGGATCTGGCACCGGTGCAACAGGCGGAACTTCGACCCGGTCGCCAGGCGGTGGATCAGCCGGTTGCTCGTGCAAGACGTTGGGCGATCACAACGCGAGCGCGACCACCTTGATCGTGGGTCTCGGCCTCTTCGCCTTCGCCCGTCACCGCAAGACATTGAATTCCAGAGTGCCAAGAGCGAACGGAAAAGTCGCAATCCGATCGCTTTTCTGTGGAATTGCATCCTTTTCGCTCCGACCTAAACAGCGCACGATGCAAGGCAGTCCAAGGGACGGTTCGCAAGACGGTCCCAGGCGCCAACCCAGGTGCCAAACAACGAGAGGTAATCGTCATGACCCGAAAAACGCAATGTCACCGCCGCCTTCTTCTGGTCGCAGTCCTCGGGCTGGCTCCGTCCGCCTTCGCTCTTGCGCCTTCCTCGGCCCTGGCCGCGGCGTCGGTCGACAAGATGCAGGAATTCTCTCTCGATGAGGTTCAAATCACCGACGCCTACCAACAGAACCTGTTTTCGAAAGACATCACGTACCTCATCACGACCCTCGATTCCGATCGCCTCCTAGCCGGCTTCAAGGCGATGTCGCAAGGAGCGAACCCGACGAACCTCTACGGGGGGTGGGAGAATTCGATGATCCGCGGCCATACGATGGGTCACTGGCTGTCCGCGGTGGCACATGCGTATCAGCAAGCCATGGGCAGCGACACGACCTTGGCCGGTCAGATCAA
>CAZTTW010000952.1:0-2401 GCA_964616265.1 uncultured Myxococcales bacterium
TGGGGCTGGGCGTGCTCTCACAGAGCGCCAACGCCTCGGCGCCGCAGCTTGCGACCAGCACCCGATAGCCTGCCCGCTCGAGAATGCGTGCGACGACCTTGCGTACCACGTCCTCATCTTCGACGAGCAACACGGTTGCGTCGACTGTCGTGCCATCGCGGAGGGTTTCCGCCGCGTCCGGCGGCTCGGCGCGCACCAGCAGAACCTCGACACGCGTTCCCTTGTCAATCTCGCTTTGAATGCGAATTTGTCCACCGCTCTGTTTGACGATGCCGTAGACGACCGGCAGGCCCAGCCCGCTTCCTCGCGCGAGCGTCTTGGTCGTGAAGAATGGTTCGAAGACGTGCGCCAGGATTTCCTCCGACATGCCGCAGCCCGAATCAGAAATGCGGATCACAGCGTAGTCGCCCGACGGGATGGGGTCGATGGAGGATGATTCTTCCTGCTGCACGCAGCAGATGTCGGTCTCGATGCTGAGCGTGCCGCCGCTCGGCATCGCATCGCGAGCGTTCAGGGCCAAGTTGATGATGGCCTGCTCGATCTGCGCCGGATCCGACTTCACCCATCCGGCGTCAGGCGCAAGTCGTATCGACAGTGCGATGCCGTTGCCCATGAGCCGGCGTAGCATCGCCTCGACATTGCTGACGATGGTGCTCACTTGAATGACTTGCGGCTGCAGGACTTGCCGGCGCGAAAAGGCTAGCAAGCGACGGGTGATTCCGGCGGCGCGATCCGCCGCTGCTCGGATTTCGCCGATGTCATCGCACAGGCCTTCGTCATCGCCGGCCTCCTGCAAGGCGAGGTCGGCAAACGCAATGATGGCGTTCAGCGCATTGTTCATGTCGTGCGCCACACCGCCGGCGAGGCGGCCGACGGCTTCCAGCTTTTGCGTCTGTCGAAGCTGTTCTTCACTCGCCCGCAACGCCGTCTCCACCGACTTTGGGCTGGTGATATCACTGACGGCTGCAATCGCACCGATAATCTGCCCGTCGGCATCGCGGTACGGAGCAAGCGTCGCGATGACCCAGCAAGCGGCACCACCGCCCGGGCGTACGACGTTCAAGTCCGACGAGAGGACAATCTCGCCGGCCAACACTCTGGCCAGCGCTCCCTCGAAACGGTCGTTACCAAGGTCGGGCAGGAATTCGGCCAAGTGTCGCCCCAGGATTTCCAAGCTGGGCAGTCCCACGAATCGTTCGACGAACGGATTGCATTGCACGATGCGCCACACCGGTCCATGACCACGATGCCGGAGCCAAGGTTGTCGACGACCTCGCGGTGAAGCTGAAGGGCTTCCCGCAAACTCTCGGCGGCGCGCTTGCGCTCCTTGAGATTCGACAGCCAGCGATCGAGCGTGGCTTGCGACCGCCAGCCACCGGTCCCATCTTCTTCGGGTGTGTAGTAGAAGTTGTGCACCGCCTCGGTGCCGACGACCGCCAGAGGATGCGCCAGCAACACGTCGATCAGCGCGCCTGGCGGAAATTTTCTGCGATCGTATTGGCTCAAACCAAGCGCCGCGCTCTCGCGAAAGAACGCGGCGATTCTTCCTTCCTGGGCAAACAAGCGGTCGATGCCTTGGCTTTGCCGCAAGACCCACGTCATCTCCGTGGTCACTCGCAGTGCGCTCCAGCCATCCGCCAAGGCCATGGCGGTCATGGCATGCAATTGGTCGAGCACTCGCTCGATGGAATTGTCGGCGCTTCGACAGAAGAGCTGGCGTGCCGAAACGAAGAGGAGTTGCTCGCGAAACTCCGCGTGATCGACATCGATCTCAGCACGCCGGAGCATTGTACGGACCGCTTCAGGGGAGCGTGCATCGTGAACATAGAGGACGCGCTGCCGTTCTTGCAGACCGGAACGAACAAACGGAACCATGACGGCCTCGTAATCCTGCTCATCGTTGTAGATGAAGCAGCTGTCGTCGCCGGTGCGCAGATCATCTACCGTGCGCAGTCGGCGCGCACCTTCCCCTCCAGCTGCCATCGATCGAAACCGCCCATCGGACATTCGGTTACGATCTGGCATGAGCAAAAGCTGGGCCGCTGCCGGCTGGCGTGAATTGCAAGCGTTTTCGCGCGACCGCTGTCGCTTTGGCGCACGGCGAACCTGGCGATCGACATTCGAGTGACGTTCGGACCAATAAGGCCAGCGGTCGGGGCCAGCCGCCCGAAGTCGTCGGATCACCGACGGCGAACGAGGGAATCGCGAGCGGAAATACGACGGTCGCGCCGCGTGCCAAGTCACCCGTCACGCGGCGACGTTGAAACCACTGAGTATTTTCACGATGCAGTTGCCGACGGACAGGGCACGGACTTTGCGATGATGGCCACCATGGCTTCGATTTCTGTGCCCTCGTCTGTCCTGACCGATACGCCTGCACCCGAAATACGTGCTGCACCGA
>CAZTTW010000953.1:0-2400 GCA_964616265.1 uncultured Myxococcales bacterium
GTAAATCCTCGCCGATCCCCCTCCTGACGTAGGCGTGTGGCTGTGGGACCTTCGTCGGCCAGGAGGTTTCCATGGACGAGAAGATCGAGTCGTTTCGGGAGCAGGTCTTGCAGTGGCGAGGCACGCGTCGGAAAGGCGCCCGGCCGTACACCGCGGAGATGAAGGCCATGGCCTTGCAGTTCGCGAAGGATCTGCAAAGCAAAGGCATCGCGATGGATGTGGTGGCCAAGCGGCTCGGGATCGCGGCGGCGACTTTGTATTGCTGGCGAGGCTCGGCGGCGCCAAGGCAGATGGTTCGGGTCAAGGTCGCGCGGACCGAGCCACACGCGGTCGCCTCGCACGTGCAGCTAGTGTCGCCGCGAGGGTACCGAATCGAAGGTCTGCCGATGAAGGTGGCCATCGCGATGTTGCAGGAGCTGGGTTAGCTCGTGATCGGCCTGACCCGCGTGGTGCGGGTGTTCGCGTACAGCGGCCCGGTGGATCTGCGAAAGGGCTTCAATGGGCTGTCCGCTCTCGTCGAACTGGAGATGAAGCACAAGCTGCTCGACGGGGACGTGTACCTGTTTCTCGGGCGCAAGCCTCGCCGCGCGAAGGTGTTGTACTTCGACGGGACCGGGCTGTGTCTTCTTTCGAAACGTCTTGAGCGCGGGCGATTCGCGCGGCCATGGGAGCGTACTGGCACTGGGGCAGCGTCGTTGACACTGAGTGAGCTAGCACTGTTTCTCGAAGGCAGTGAGCTGGTCGGAAGAAAATCACTCGCGCCGCCGACATTCAATGAAAAAGAACTTGCAGTAAAAGTGCGAATATGAGCGTAAGGAGTTCGTGCCGACTACCGTCGAGAAACTCCACGACCCAGCGCTGGTGAAGCAAGCCGCGCTACTGCTCGAGCAGGAGAATGCGCGGCTGCACAGGCGCCTGGCTGAATTGACAGCGGAGCTTGCCAGGCTCAAGGGCAACGACGGACCGAAGCAACTGCAATTGGAGATTGTGCGATTGCAGGAGCAGATGGCGACCTTGCGCCAGGAGATGTTCGGAGCGTCGAGCGAGAAGCGGCCATCGCCGCCAGCGTCGGCCAAGCCGACGAAAAAGCCAACCGGGCACGGCCGACGCGAGCAACAGAGTCTTCCCATCGAGGAATGCGCGCACGAACTTCCCGACGCCGAGCGTGTTTGTCCGGACTGTGGCGCGCCGCTTTGCGAGTGGGAAGGCCAGAGCGAAGACTCGGAAGAAATCACGGTGGTCGAGCGCCACTTCGTCGTGAGCAAACATCGGCGAAAGAAGTACCGCTGCAAGCACGGCTGCGCGCCAGTCACTGCGCCGGGTCCGCTCAAGCTCGTCGAGGGTGGCCGATATTCCGTCGAATTCGCGGTCTACGTCGCCATCGCGAAGTACCTGTACCACCTACCGCTCGAACGCCAGGTGCGGATGTACGACGCCAATGACTTGGTCGTCGACAGCCAGACTCTGTGGGACCAGATCGAGCTCTTGGCCAAGCACCTCGATGGGAGTTACCAGGCGCTGCTCGGCGAAGCCTTCGCGTCGCCGCTGATCCACGCGGACGAAACGTACTGGCAGATGCTGAGCAAAGGATCGGGCAAGAAGTGGTACGCATGGACGGTAGCTTCACCAACCACGGTGATGCATCGGATCTTCCCCAGCCGATCGACGGCGACGGCGCGCGAAGTTCTTGGCGACTACCATGGCATCGTCGTGGCCGACGGATACGAGCCGTACCAGACGGTGGCGAGGGCCGGCCCTGACGGAGTGCCACGCTACACGCTGGCGTTTTGCTGGGCGCATGTGCGCAGGAAATTCGTGAAGGCAGAGCCCTTTGCGCCGACGTGTGCCGAGGTCATCGACCTCATCGGGAAGCTGTACGAGATCGAACGCGATCTGCCAAACCCACACGCGCTTGAAGGTGCCGACCGCGAAACTGCACTCGCGCACATTCGCGCGATTCGACAAGAGCGCTCTGTGCCCGTCACTGACGAGATCAAAGTATGGGCGACACGCCAGCAGGCGCTGCCCGAGAGCACCTTCCGCAAAGCCATCCAATACATGCTGGACCTGTGGCACGGGCTGACGGTGTTTCTGGAGAATCCGTGGGCTGTCCTCGACAACAATCCCGTCGAACGTCAGATCAGGCCGCTGGTGGTGGGCAGGAAGAACCACTACGGCAGCAAGTCGAAGCGCGGAACCGAAGTGGCCGCGCTTTTCTATTCGCTGATCGAGACCGCACAGCTACGTGGCGAAGATCCGTCGACGTATTTGCTGAGAGCCGCGAAAGCCGCGATCGCCGCGCCGGGAACGGTCACGCTGCCGCGGACGACGGCTGACTGATCCTGCTGGACTGGAATCTTCAGCTCAAGCTACGCCCCACGTGGCGGGGCGAGGACTTAC
>CAZTTW010000954.1:0-2399 GCA_964616265.1 uncultured Myxococcales bacterium
GTGATAACCGAATGAGCCTGCGACGAGGACACGCGACACTTCGGCCGTCTCTGCACCCGCGCGAGCGAGTAAGACATCAATACCGGCGCGAATGGCAGCCTTTGCCAACTGCACCTGTCGCACGTCCTTCTGTGTTACAAACACGCCCTCCGAGAGATCCAGGGCACGACCGCCAACCCGCTCGCCCCACGAGCCGACGGGCGGCGCCAGACTGACGTCGAAGCGCCCGTTCTTGGCGATGGCGCCAGTGCGCACCAGCGTACCAATGAGATCGATAAGTCCGCTGCCGCAGATTCCAACGGGCGACGCGGCCGCGATGGTGTGCAACTGCCAGCGCTGTCCATCCATCGATTGAACCGCATCGATCGCGCCCGGTCCGGCCCGCATGCCGCACGCGATGTTTACCCCTTCGAAGGCGGGCCCGGCGGCCGTCGAGGTCGCCCAAAGCTGGCCGCGGTGACAGAGTACCATTTCGCCGTTGGTACCGATATCGATGAACAGGATCGTCTCGTGATGTCTGTGCAAATCGGTCGCCAACATGCCGGCAGTGATATCCGCCCCCACGAATCCCGAGATCCACCGGGGCAAGTACACAATCCCATGCGGAGCGATCGCGAGACCCAAGACGTTCGCTGGGAAATGCCTGTCGCCCGTCAGCGACGAGACGTACGGCGTTCGTCCAAGCGGCGCGGGATCGAGTCCAACGGCGATGTGCAGCATGCACGGATTGCCTGCCAGGACTGCTTCGTGAATGTGCTGTGGATTTCGGTCGGCGCGCTCGCAGACCTCAGCGACTAGATGGTTGAGCTTGTCGACCAGGACCCGCTGCAATGTCGCAAGACCACCAGGTTCGTGGGCATAGCGAATCCGCGAAAGGACATCGTGGCCGTATTCTGTCTGCGGATTCAGCGCCGACGCGAGCGCCAATTCAGCACCCGAGCTGAGGTCGACAAGCGTCGCTACCAGCGTGGTTGTTCCCACATCCACGGCGAGTCCCAGACTTGCGGTGGAAGGTGATTCACGAGCGAGGACCTCCTCGCCGGCCCACACCACGGTAGCATCAGAGGTTCGTTCGGTCCGAATGTGCGGTTCCAAGGGACGGACAGTGCTGCTTCCGTGCGACACAATCGACGTTCCCTCAGTTCGAGGAGCGGGAAGCAAGACCTTAAGCGATTTTTTCGCCTGCGCCGTACAGGCCAGAACCGAGACAAGCTCTCCAGCCGCTTGCTGAGTATTTCCGCCCTCGTCGACTGCGGCAAGCGAGTCCTTCGACAAGTACACCCGGCATTTGCCGCAGACGCCACTCCCATCACAGGGGGCTTCGACGGCTACCCTGGCTAGGCGAGCGGCAGCGAGCAAGGTGGTCCCTGGCTCGACGTCTATCGCGACTGCGCCCGGAGAGAATACGATCCGAATTGGTTCGCTCACGCGCGCCCTGCTTTCACCGCGGCGGTCATGGCAGTGATATTCGCCAAGTTCGTCGCTGTCGAAAGGCCGCAGGCTGGGGCAACGATGTCGGTGCCTTCGTGAACCAACGCCGATGCGCGCTCGGCGATCTTCTGTGGCGGCCCCCACTCGAGAAGATACGTGCTTAAGTTGCCCATGGTGGTCAGGGTCGGTGACGCCGCCTTCAACTCCTTCAAATTCACCATTGCATCGACGCTGATGGCGTCGCAATGAAGACAGGGCAAAAGCCGCGTGCCGCTCCCCAGCTTTCCGCAGATGTGTACGATCACCGGAGTTCCGAGGGCGTGGATGGAGTCGGCGAGATCGTTGAGATACCGAATTGCAAACTCGTGGAACAGGGTCGGCCCGAGGATCTCCACCGTCGCTGTAGGGTCACCGATGGCGATTACGTCGGCCCCAGCGGCAACCAGCGCACCAGCGTATTCGGCCAAGACCTGGGTGATCGTCTCCAGGACACTGTGGGCTGTGGTTGCCGACTTGCGGAGCTCCTTGAGGAAGGTCAGCGGATCCACCACGGACGCAGCGACACTCACGGGTCCTGTCAAGGTCGCCACGATAGGAAGGTCGGAACGTCGACTGCGAATCAACCGAATCGCCTCGGCCACAACTGCCGACCGGCCGATTCTTGCCGCGTTGCTGTGAATCTGAACGTCCCTCAAGGAAGCGAAGGCTTCCTGCTGGATCTTGGGCTCGCACGCCAGAGTGCCGTGGTTGATCCTGCTTCCGAAGAGCTCGGCCTCGACCGTCATACAAAACGGCAGTCCGATATTCTCGAATCCCGTTGCCTCAGTGACCGCTTCGGCCAGGGCAGCCATTTTTGTCGGTGAGAAGTGCGCCTCGGGAAGCCTGTGCCCACTTTGCTCCATCACTTCGACAATGGCGGCGTTCATCATTCCGCCCGTGCAGATGACAGGGGGACGGTCTACGACTTG
>CAZTTW010000955.1:0-2396 GCA_964616265.1 uncultured Myxococcales bacterium
TGGCCCGCGGCTGGGGCAAGTGCTGCATCGTCGGCTGCAGCGAGATCGACATCGCCCATGACGGCAAGTCCTTCACGACCAAGAAGGGCGACGTCATCAAAGAGGGCGACTGGATCACGCTCAACGGCACCAAGGGCCTCGTTTACCTGGGCGACATGGCCCTGGTCGACGCCGAGCCGTCCAAGAACGAATCCTTCAAGGAGTTCATGAAGCTGGTCGATGCCGAGCGTGCCCTCAAGGTGCGCACCAACGCCGACAGCCCCAAGGACGCCAAGAAGGCCATCCAGTTCGGCGCCGAAGGCATCGGCCTTTTCCGGACCGAGCACATGTTCTACGGCGAGGGCTCGGACAAGCCGCTGTTCTTGCTGCGCAAGATGATCATGAGCAAGACAGTCGCCGAGCGGAAGGCCGCACTGTCTGAGTTGGCGCCCTTCGTGAAGAGCGACGTCAAGGCGACCATGGAAGCCCTGGACGGTCTGCCCATCACGATCCGCTTGCTGGATCCTCCGCTGCACGAGTTCGTCCCGCACTCGCAGGACAAGCTCGAAGCTCTCGCGAAGGAACTGAATGTCGACATGGGCGAGCTCAACAAGCGCGCCGAGGGCCTGCGCGAGAACAACCCGATGCTCGGTCACCGCGGCGTCCGCTTGGGCGTCACCTACCCCGAGATCACCGAGATGCAGGTGCGCGCCGTCCTGGAAGCGGCCGGCGAGCTCATCAAGGCCGGCAAGAAGGCCCACCCCGAGATCATGATCCCGGTCACCTGCAACGTGACTGAGATTCAGGATCAGAAGGTGATTGTGGATCGCGTGTACAAAGAGGTTCTGGCATCGCTCGGCTTGAAGGAGATCCCCTTCCAGTACGGCACGATGATCGAAATCCCGCGTGCCGCTCTGCAGGCCGCGAAGATGGCGGAGGTCGCCGAGTTCTTCTCGTTCGGCACCAACGACCTCACGCAAATGACCTTCGGCTTCTCCCGCGACGATATCGGCGGATTCCTCCCCGACTATCTCGACCGGAAGTTGCTGGCGGACGATCCGTTCCAGACCATCGACGTCGACGGCGTCGGCGAGCTGATCAAGATCGGCGTCGAGCGCGGCCGCAGCACCCGCGCCAACCTGAAGGTCGGCATCTGCGGCGAACACGGCGGCGACGCCGACAGCGTGAAGTTCTGCCACAAAGTGGGCATGAACTACGTCAGCTGCTCTCCGTTCCGCGTGCCGATCGCAAGGTTGGCCGCCGCGCAAGCGCAGATCGAGAATCCGCGCGCGAAGTAAGCTGAGAGTGTAAGTGCAACGGCGCCGGTCGAAAGATCGGCGCCGTTTGTGTCTTAGGTTGCGGCCCTCTTGTGGTGACGGAAAAGGCGAAGGAACCCGGATCTTGGTGATAGGCTGACGGTGAACGGGATTACTAATGACCTTCGACAAGCAACTCTTTGCTGACAAGCACGCTCGTTGCTGTAAACCAGATCGGTCTCGACGCATACGAGGAAGTCGGACGTCCACTGCCGCCGCATCTCCAGGCGATGGACGAAGAGTGATTGCGCTGCCGATTGCTTGCGCGAGGCGGACGCTGATGAATGTCTTCGTTCAAAGGTATCGTCTCACGTTAGGTTGACACGCATGGCTGGACTTGAGACCAAAGCCAACGGGAGAAACAGTCCAACTGATGCGCTCCAGTCGATGCTTCGCGTCTGCATGTGGAACACCCGCGGAAAAAAGGTCAGCGCACTACTGCGGACGTTGGCGTGGCAGCATGATCTAAACGTTTTAGTACTCCTTGAAAACACGGAGCGGCTTGCCGATCTACTGACAGCGCTCAATTCAAAGACGGAAGCGCCGTGGTTCTACGCCTGGGGAACGTGCCCAAGGGTAACTCATTGCCCCGGCTGGGGAGAGTGACAAGCATTCCATCAGAGTGATACAACTACCCGGCTTGGCGCAAATCGTTTTGGGAGCTGTACACTTGGGCAGCAAGACCTGGCAAGGACAACAAAGCCAGGTCTTCCCGGCAATAGGCCTCGTCTCCGCCATCGACCAGGTGGAGGAGAACGTTGGGCATCGACGGACGGTGTTGCTTGGCGACTTCAATATGGATCCATTTGAGCAAGGCATGCTTGGGGCCGGCTCCCTTCATGCAATGATGAGCCGACGAACCGCTGCGAAGCAATCGCGCCCGATAGGAGAGCGCCACTATCGGATGTTCTACAATCCCATGTGGGGCCTCCTGGGAGACGACCGCCCGGGTCCGCCCGGAACCTACCGGTACTGGCGAAGCGAACATGTCTGTCAAGAGTGGCACGCCTACGATCAAGTCCTGATTCGGCCAGATCTGTTGCAGGCCTTCCCTGCCGGCCGGTAACGAATTCTCGACAGCGCTGGCGAGACGTCGCTGCT
>CAZTTW010000956.1:0-2387 GCA_964616265.1 uncultured Myxococcales bacterium
CGAAGAATAGCCTCGCGTGCCGCCTCGACCGGATTCGCGTAATCGATTCCTTGCGTCCTGGTCGAAGGTTTGTCTTGCGCGCCGACATCGGTGCGAAGACCTGCGGCCAAGGCTTTCTGCCCGGATGCCTCGAGCGCCTCTGCGACAAAGGATGCCAGTATTGGATCCCTTTGAAGGCCGGAGGAAAGCGCCTGATACGCGCCAAGCAGGGACTTCCAATCTCGCAATCGCCAAAATAGACGTAAACGGTTTGCCTGGTAGGTCTGCTCGATTGCCTCCCGTTGCTCCGCGCTGAAGTTGGCCATGAGGGAGTCTCCCAAGGCCAACAAGTCCCGGAGAGCATTCACCTCCTCCGCGGTCAGTTCAGCGTCCCCCTTACCGAAGGTCAACCGTTGCGTCCGCGCTGCAAATAGGTTTACTGCGCAGGAGGGCTCCTGCGGCGAACGTTGGGCCAAGCGTTCATAGATCTCGATTGCCTCTTGGGAACGCGGTGGATCCGTGCATAGCAACGCGATCCCACGGAAGAAATCGTTGGAGTTTCCCGCCTCGATATCCCCTGTTGCCCAGTCAGGGACTTCGGCGTCTGCTGCCTCCACGAACTGCTTTCTCGCCAGCCGGATTCTCTGTCGAGCAGTGACCTCCCACCTGGCCCACCCCTGGAGATGTCGTTGGCGAGCCACCTTGGCCCACTTTTCCAGCCAGACGTCTGCCCTTTCAAACTCGCCAACGTCCAGGAGGGCGTCGACTGACCGTTCCACCTCGACAACGTTTCCTACATCATCCTTACCGGCCGACATAGGCAAGGTGCGCAGTCGCCCCTTTGCGGCATCCTTGTCGGGACCGTCATCTAATGATTTGACGAAGATGGCAAGCTGCCGCAACTCGGTCATTGCCGACAAGACGCAGTCCAGAACAAGTGTTCGGCCTTTCTGGCTCAGCTTAGGCAAGCCCTTCCCGATCGCCACGAGGAGCGATTCGCGTGGCCGCTCGAAGGAGAGCTCTATGTCGATGTGTGCGTCGATAATTGATGGTCGCCCGACTATCTTCTCCGCTGGGAGCCAGTTGGCGAGCAATTCTGTAATCCCTGCCTCCAGCAGTTCCGGCACAGCCTTGCCAGGTTGAAACTCGGCCCACTCACATGCTAGCCCCAGGAGAAGAAGTGCGTGACTGCGGATCCGGTGCAGAAGGGAGTATCGGGCACCATATTGGTTTTTGTCCTCCAGGTGGAGGATCGCTTCTGCTGCCGCAGAGAAATCCGCGGGCCTGACAAGTTTGGTCCACAGGTCGTTATCTCGCTCTACCAACCACCCGGCGATCTGAGTCCACACGGGAACTTCAACCGTAGTGTCGCGATACCATTGGGTGGAGTCAGTGAGACTGCGGCAGTAAGAATCCACAGCTGTACGGATTGCGAATGGTCGCCATGGTGCTTCTTCATCGGCTCCGATGGTCGCAAGCCACGCGAGCACCTCGAAGGCCGGTGTTTCAACGGGAATGTCGGCGGCATCGAGACTGGATTTGAGCACGACAACGACTGTCTCCCCCACGGAGTCGAACGCGAGCTTGTCATCCCCGCCCGATGCGGGCCAACGCACCAGAACGTCACGAAGAACGGTGTAGCGGTCTCGGAAGATCGCATCGCGCTGCGGATTGGCCAACTGGCCGGAACGTGCCAAGCCAGCGAAATGCTCAAGCAAGGCTGCAATCAGTGGGCCGCGCTCAGCAGCTTCCAGTCTGAAGAGGGCCCACGCCGCACACTCGGCGATGTCTCGCCACACCGACTTTTCAGCCACGCGGTCGTTTTCTGCGCCAACGTGGGGCTCCCACGCGGACGGCGTGAACTTCAGCCTTGATGCAAGCGCGCCAAGGCCGAAGGTTGTCGCTTTAGGGACCAGGAGAAAATCAGCCGCAACGGCCGGATCTCGCCTTATCCAATGCTCCAGCTCGTAGACCAGATACGGACGCTCCGCTGCGGCATCTATCAGTTGCTCAATCCATGCGTCCCATGGCCCGAGCCTCTGGGCCCCGGTACGCCAGCGAAAGAGCATCGATAGAAGTGCCGCGATATCACGACGTTCCTCATGGTTTGGGTTCACCCGACCGTCGCGGTCTAGCCACAGAAACTGAGCGATTGGATTTCGGATTGGAACGGGGGAAATGGCACTCAGCCCTCGCTTCAGCGTTCCTAGACCAGAGGCCAAAGCCACCTGCGCGGCAAATCTCGAGCGCTCCTGCTCCCAGTTCAAGAGGTCGTTCTCGGAAAGGACCTGCTTCCACGCAAGTTCCAAGAAGTCCTTCTGAGACCTGTCATCGAGATGGTCACCGAAATCGAACCACTCGACCCGAAGGCCGAACACGCGGTCCCGCCAACACGCAAGGCGCTCGTG
>CAZTTW010000957.1:0-2386 GCA_964616265.1 uncultured Myxococcales bacterium
GCATCAACCGCGAGGTCGGCGCCGCATTCGATGTCGAGCACTTCGAGCACGTCGTACGCTGGAATCGCGCCGCCTCGCGTGTCGACCTTTATCTCGCCAGCAAGGGCGCGCAGACTGTATCGCTCGGGATCGCCGGCGCCGAGATTCATTTTGCGCCCGGCCAGCGCATTCATACCGAGTCGAGCTACAAGTTCACGCGCGCAATGATCGACCATCTGCTCGTCGACGCCGGCTTTCGTCTGGAGCGAACCTGGTACGACGAGCGACGCTGGTTCGGCCTCCACTTGGCCCGCGTTTCCCAGCGCCGACTCTCGCCACGTCGCTAATCGTCGCGGCCGCCATTCTTCCTGAAGTCAGTGACTGTGCTACTTCTTCCGTATAGTCGAGGCGTCTTTCAAACCGGCCTGCTTGTTCCAGCCGTGGAAAGACGAGAAGTCACCCGCATTCCATGCCTCGCGGAGTCCAGGGGCACTCAGATCCCAGTCCGGGCGGATTTCACTCATCACGGCACGCAGATCGTGCCAAAGATCAACGACCGACGGACGCCCCCAGAACCAGTAACCGTTGTAGATGCTGTAGATCACGAGGCCCGGCTTGAGAACGAGCGTATGCGGGATCATCGGATTGTGCTCGGGATCGGTGTACTCCTGAATGTCGAGATCCTTCTGAACCGTTCGCTCAGGGTCCGAGAGGAATGGCCACCCGGCTCCGACTGACGCGCGGAATTCCTGCAGCGTATGGTGATCGTCGGTGGCGATGGTGACGATCTGCGTGTAGGCCACCGCAATCTTTGGGTAAAACGCGGCGAGCTCCAGATGCTGCTGGTGCTCCTTCGGGCAATAGTGGCCACGCGCAAGCGTCAGGATCAGTGGATCATCGCCCTGTAGCTCGCTGAGTTTGCGCACTCTGCTGGTGTGATCGGGCAGCTCATAGTCGGGAAAAATGCCTCCGGGCACGATATCAGAACGCATGATTGGACTCCTCCCATCTCTCTCAAAGATCCAGCGTGACACCCGCGTCTGGCTTGGAACAGCATATGAGCGCGTTTCCGAGAGCGGGCCTCTCCAGGGGCTCGCACCGTCTTTCCGTTCCGCGTCACGTCGCACAGAAGGCCAACATTGACTGAAAGCTCACCCGCCCCCCTATACCCGGTGGAAACCCGTGCGGAGCACCCTGGGCTGTGTCATACGCTGGTCTACCCTCCCCATTTCCTTGGGGTGGTTGTATGCAATTCCTCTTCGCGCATCGGTCTTGCATTCAAACTGTGGGGTTGCGGCCTTACTCTCGCGTAATTGAAGTAATCGCGTTGTGCTCAGTGGGTTCGACTGAGACGAGTTGGTTATGCAACGGTGACACCGTTGGGACAACGGAATTTAGCATGGGTATTTATTTACCCAAGGAAGCGCAAGAAGGAAGCAACGCATATGAAATTCGGATTTACCGGAGCAGGAAACGTAGCGCAAAACAAGAACTCGCCCGTGCTCTTGAAGAAACAGGATTCGTCCCGGTGGATCTTGGCGGCCCGCTCGATGGCGGAAGACTCCAACAATTTGGGCGACCGCTGAACGCTCTACACATGGCACTGCTCAATCGAATGCAATTTTGAATCTATCCTCTAGCAGCCACAGCATCATTATCTCGCGCGAGCGAGTTCTGTTTAACGACTATGAAAGGAGAATGCGTATGAGCAACGACAGCGCAAAAAGATTAGAGGGAAAAATTGCGGTCATTACAGGCGGCTCGAGCGGTATGGCACTGGCGAGCGCCAAGCGGTTCGTTGAAGAAGGCGCATACGTATTTATTACGGGGCGTCGGCAAGAACAACTCGATAAGGCCGTCAGGCTGATCGGCCGAAACGTGACCGGCGTACAGGGCGACTCGGCCAACCTTAATGACCTGGACCGTTTGTTCGATACCGTCAAGCGGGAAAAAGGCAGAATCGACGTCCTATTTGCGAGCGCCGGAATTGGGGAGGTCAGCAAGATTGGCGAGATTACGGAAAAGCACTTCGACACGGCTTTCGGGCTGAATACGCGCGGCACGCTTTTCACCGTACAAAAGGCATTACCACTGATTACCGATGGCGGGTCGATCATCATGACCTCGTCGAATGCGGGGCTTAAGGGCTTTCCTGGTTGGGGCGTGTATGCCGCGAGTAAGGCCGCGCTGCATGTATTCGCACGCACTTGGGTTAACGAGCTCAAGGAGAGGAGGATTCGGGTGAACGTGCTATGCCCGGGGCAGGTCGATACGCCAATGATGGATCAGGTGCTGGATGCGACGGCCAAAATACAGTTCGGCTCTTTGATTCCAAGGGGAAGAATGGGCATTCCTGACGAGATCGCAACTGTGGCGCTATTTCTCGCTTCAGACGACTCGATTTACG
>CAZTTW010000958.1:0-2384 GCA_964616265.1 uncultured Myxococcales bacterium
GACGGTGCTCGCCTACCTGGGCGACGCCACGGACTTCTACCAGATGGGGCCGGGCGCCACCGAGAGCGGCAACGCCACCTACGCCATGGCGCAGGGACTTCTGAATGACTTCTTCAACGAAGTCGACGCCATCGCCAAGGGCACGCTTACCACGGGCGCCAAGCTGCGCTTCACCCACGCCGAGATCCTGGTGCCGTTCACCTCCATCCTCGGCCTCAAGAGCCTCTTCGTTCAATTGCCCAAGGCCGAAACCTACACCTACGCCGCGAACAGCCCATGGAATAGCAGCCTGGTCGCCCCGATTCCGAGTCCATGGCGCGACGAGATCGTTGCCCCCATGGCCTCCAACGTTCAGTGGGAGGTGTACGGCGATGGCAACGGTGGGCTCGTCGTGAAGATGATGCTCAACGAGCAAGAGACCGACTTCACCGCGACCTGCGATGGAGCCCGCCACGCTCCGGGCAGCCACTACTACGACTACGTCAAGCTGAAGACCTGCTACGGGCACATCGCCCAGTAACTATAGGGAAGTGGGCGGGACAACGCCGGCGTTGTCCCGCCAGCCAGTTTTTGGGCTACGCCTCGACGAGCATTACCAGTGTCTCGGCCAGCACTCCATCGTGCGCCATCGCCTCGGCAGCACCTGGGGCGCTCATCGCAGTCTTGAGAGCATTCATATCAGGAACCTCCATCAACACCGCGACGCGAGTCGGATTCTGCGGGTCGACGAACGTACGAATGCCAGTGACGCCGAGAGGGCCGAAAAACTTCTCGCGCATGGGCGAGGCGAGCCAATGCTTGGTGTCCTTCACGTTGTGATAGCCGATGACGGTGGGCATGCTCTATCTCCTACGCAACGCGCGCTAGCGTCGCGAATGTGTTGTGAAAATTGAACCCCCGCTTTGATTCCCCGCCTCACCAAAGGGTTCTGTGTTTCACCACCGAATGCGCGGGCGGACCTGGGACCGGCTGGCTCACAAACGTGTTGGGTGGTGTAGTGGTGGATCCATGGCTCCACGCTCCCCTCGCCCGCTGCCCGTACACGCTTCGTGGGATTCGTCGCCTCAGGCCTGAAACTGCGCGATCCGCGCCTTGAGGGTCGAGGCCAAGGTTGCCAAGTCCCTCGCACTCTCCTCGACCCGTGCACTGTCTCGCTGGCTCTGGGCGGCCACAGCATTCACGCCCGCAATGTCGCGTGCAATCGCAGCCGTCACGTCGGCCGTCTGGCCCACCCGTTCGTTGGCCTCCGATACGCCTTGGCTTGCGTTCGCAATGTTCGCCGCGACGTCCTTGGTGGCGGTGGATTGCTGATCAATCGCGGCAGTGATGTTCGAGACAATGTCACCCACCTCCTTGATCACGGAGGCGATTTGCTCGATGTCGCCAATCGCCGCTCCGGTCGAGGACTGTACGCTGGCGATCTTGCTCTTGATGTCCTCCGTCGCGGTGGCCGTCTGCTGCGCGAGCTCCTTGATCTCGTTGGCCACCACCGCGAATCCCTTGCCGGCCGAGCCCGCGCGCGCAGCTTCGATCGTCGCGTTCAAGGCCAGAAGATTGGTTTGCGCCGAAATGCCGGTGATTGCTTCCGTAACCTTGCCGATGTCTTGGGCCGCGTGACCAAGTTCCTTCATCACGGCCGAAATGGCGAAAGCCTGTTGCGTGGCATCGCGGCTGACGTCGCGAGCCTTTTCGGTATTGGCAGCGATTTCGCCCACCGTGGAGCTCATTTCTTCGGTCGCGCCGGCCACCGAGGTCAGCTTCTCGGACGTCATCCCGAAGCTCTCGACCATCGAGTGAACCGTCGCGCTGGATTCTTCGGCCGCCGCCGCCACCATGCTGGCCTTGTCGGTAACCTCCTTGGCACCAGCCGCGATTCCCAAGGAGACCGTGGTCATGGCTTCGGAAGCCGAGACGATGGTTTGAACACCATCCGAGACACTGGCGATCATTTCACGGAGATTCTTGCACAGCCGCTCGGAGGCACGGGCCAAGTCGCCGGTCTCGTCTCTTCGCTCGGTAAGACTGGCTTCAATCTGAACAGTGAGATTGCCCTGCGCGACATCGCCCAGCAAGCGGGACACTTCGGTCAGGGGGCGCCTGATCCCGCGCGTGATGGTGATGCCGAAGAGCACGGAGAGGAACAATCCTCCGAGCACAAACGAGACAACAATCGTTTGCCCTACGCTGGACGCCGTCTGGGCAAGGGCCTGAATGTCCGCCGCCCGCTTGTTCCGCCATTCCTGCAACTGAACCAAGGTCAATCGCCGCTTCTCCATGCGTGGCAGGGATTCGCGCATGAAGGTGGAGATGGCCTCGTCATTCTTCCCGTTTTGCGACAGCTTGAGAACCTGATCGTTCAAGTCGCGCAGATCCGAGCTCTGTTC
>CAZTTW010000959.1:0-2383 GCA_964616265.1 uncultured Myxococcales bacterium
GCCGCGCAGAACGTCTTGCAAAGGTTGGCTTAGTGCCACATTCTCATCGCCATGAACCGCACCTTTCGCGGCACTAGTTATTCGTCAGAGCGGAAGAAAATACGAGCAGTCAGCTTAGGGCTTGCGCTCATGACCGGACTGGTTGCAATCCCGGCTTTCGGAGCTAGTAGCCAAGCGGAGAAGGAGAAGGCGACGGCGGCGCGAGCCGCGTGCTTGACCGGAGACTATGCGAATGGCGCCAAGCTTCTCTCGGAGCTGTTCATTACCACCAAAAACCCCACCTGGATCTTCAATCTCGCGAGATGCGCAGAGCAGAGCTCAAAATACCAAGAGGCAATTTCTCACTTCAAGGAGTACCTCCGAGTGGGCAAACGCCTGACCGACGACGAGAAAGCCGACGTCCAGAAACACATAGCTGATTGCCAGGAGAGCCTGACGGCTCAGACACCCTCGCCGACCTCTCCGGTAGTCGCGCAACCCGCGCCGCCCGTGACGGCCCAGCCTGTGGCGTCCTCTGGCTCAGCACCCGATACACAAGCCCGCGCTGACGTATCCGTGGCGGGTGGGGACTCATCCGCAGCCAATCGGGGTTCCGGCCTGCGCGTGGCGGGAATCGTGGTTGCGTAGGTGGGCCTCGCAACTGCCGTGACGGGGCTCGTGCTCAACCTGAAGGCGAATAGCCTGGCGGATGACTTCAACAGGACCCAAGATCCTGCTACGAAATCGAGCAGCTCGTCGTACAAGACCGGTTCAATGATCTGCTACGGGGTCGGCGCCGGCGCATTGGTTGCTGCGGGGGTTCTGTACCTTGTCGGGCGCGCGGGAGGCGGTAGCGAAAGCAATAGCCAGGTCTCCTTCTTACCCGCGCTCACGACCACCGGGTTCTCACTGGACGTCCGCAGACTCTTCTAGCGGAGAGAGGTTGTTCCATGGTGCTGCGATCGAAAATGACAAGGGCGACGACGAGTCTCACCTTCTTGACTGCCATACTGGCACTTTCTGGCTGCTACACGCCGTTTCGTACAAGCTCGCGCAAGGACGCCGGCAGCCCGGATACGAGCCGTATGGATGCCCAGTCCACCGGTGGCCCAATCGATGCGTTCACTTCAACGGGCGGAAACGGCGCGAGCGCCGGGGGCGACGCTGGCCCCTCCGCGGACGTCAACGGTCCTGGTGGCGTTGGTGGCACCGCCGGGTCTCTCGATGGGCCGGCCTTGGGCGGCGCTGGCGGTTCGGTTGAGGACGCGCCGATGTCTACCGGAGGTATAGCTTCCTCCGGAGGCATCCCCGCGACGGGTGGCAGCAACTCTACACCTGGAACCGGCGGTTCGGGAACGAACGTGACCATCGCAACAGGCGGAGGCCCCGGTGGAATCGGCGGCGGAGGAACAGGGACCGCCGGCGTGAGCACGGGGGGCCAGGGTGGCGTGACCTGCACGGATGCCGCGACAAAGGTCTGCAACGGCACATGCATCCCCACCGCAACCTGCTGCGGAGGCTGCAGCGGAAACACACCTATCTGCAGCAATGGTATCTGTGTGGCCAAGACCATTGGCGACACCTGCAGCACCCCGGCGGAGTGCGCGACCAGTGTCTGCGCCGATGGTGTGTGCTGCAATGTTGCTTGCAACGGGCAGTGCGAATCGTGCGCCATGGCTTCTACCAAGGGCACCTGCGTTCCTGTGACGAACCCGCGCACTCCGTGCACGAGCGACGGGACCGTTTGCGGGGGCGTCTGCGACGGAACTGCTGCTAACCGGAAGGCCTGCGTGTATGCGGGGGCAAACACATTGTGCGGCCAGGCTGCCCAATGCAACAGTGCCACCAATCAAGCAAGCACTGCCGCAGTTTGCAGCGGTGGCGGCGTCTGCAATCCGGCCACAACGACGTCCTGCGCCCCCTACCGCTGCCGAACCGATGGTCTTCCGACGTGCGCTACGAGCTGTCCGTCCGGCCAGAGCCTGTGCGGAGGTACTACTTGCGTTGATATCCTCGGCAGTGCTAGCCACTGTGGAGGTGCTTGCACTGCATGTGCGATTGCGACGCCGTGGTGTTCTTCCGGCGCCTGCGTCCAGTGCGTCACGGGCGGCAATTGTCCATCCTCGTTCGGTCAGGGCGCAGTTTGTTCTGAGAGCCACGTCTGCCAATGCCGCCTTCCGGATGTAGGCAATGTCGTTCAGAATCCGGGGTTTGACCAGTCAACCTCGGGCTGGACATTGTTGAATACGCTTGCCACCTTCGACGGCGCGAACGATGCAGATTCTTGTTCCGGATCGGGTTCGATCCGCGTCACAGTGGATCCCAACACCGCCAATTTCGGCTCGTTCAGCCAGTGTGCTACGGTGGTGCCAGACACGCCGTACTATTTTGGATATCACTATGT
>CAZTTW010000960.1:0-2383 GCA_964616265.1 uncultured Myxococcales bacterium
CAGCCGCCGCATCGGAACACGCCAGCTTGACCCCGATCAGGCCAGGTGTCACTGTTACACCATGGCGACGAGGGTCAGTATCAAACAACTTCATCAGACAACTGGCGAGCTGGTGCGCCTTGCTTCGACGTCCAACTCGGCCATCGAGGTCACCGATCGCGGCAAACCCGTGGCCGTGCTGACAAGAGCCGCCCTGCTTCTGCGCAAACGACGACGTCGCACGCTTCTGCCCGAATATCAAGCACTGCTAGCGCGCAAGTCGCGGGGAAGTGTCCTCGACGATTTGGAAGCGGTCCGAGGAGATCGATGATCGCCTGCGACACGTCCGCGGTAGCAAAATTCTACGTGCCCGAGAAGGAATCGCGCGCCATCCGAAAATCACTCGAGGAGGCAGATCAAGTCTGCCTGTCGGAGCTTGTGCGTCCAGAAATCATGGCCGTCTTTCACCGTCGCCTGCGCGAAGGATTCTGGCGTCAGCAAGATTTCGCCGCGGCGGTCCGCCAGTTCCAACACGACGATTTGACCGGCTTTTGGACATGGCTGCCGACCGATAGTTACGTCCTCAGGTCCGCCGCCGAGGTGTTTGCCACGCTACCCGCCAGCATCTTCCTGCGCGCGTCGGACTGCATTCACCTCGTCACCGCCATCCACCACGATTTTACTGCATTCATGACCTTCGATTCTCACCAGAGCGAAGCGGCCGCCGTGCTTGGCCTCGAACCTATCACGGCCTAGAGAGCGGACTTACTCGATTGTGCTACTTGTAGCACAATCCATAGCATGCGAACCGCAGGCATCCGTGAAGCGCGACAGGGACTGTCGTCCCTGGTCGCTGAGGTCCGCAAGGGCCGAGAAATCGTGCTGACCGAGCACGGTCGGCCGGTCGCTCGGCTGGCGCCAGTGCGTGACGAAGCGTCGAGCGCCTTCCGGAGCCACCGACGTTTCAGGTTGGCGCTCGCCGGGGCTGGCGTGTCGGTCTCGAAGGCTCTCGAGGAAGACCGTGAAGATCGCGTCTAGCTCCGTCTACCTGGACACGAGCGCGCTCGCAAAGATCTACGTCCAGGAGACGGACAGCGATGAGCTCGACTCCGCTTTGGTAGGCCGGCGCGATCTCCTCATTTCGGAGCTTACACTCACCGAGCTCACGTCGGCGCTCACCCGGCGAATTCGCGAAGGCACGCTCAAGGCGAGTGCAGGCCGACGCATCTATCAGCAAGTATTCCGAGACATCCGGGCCGGCGAGTACCGGCTCCTCGATCTCACCCCGGCTACCCACCGAGAGGCTGAACGCCTCCTCCTGACCATGGGACGTCATGCGCCCATCCGAGCTGCGGATAGCCTGCACTTGGCGACAGCCGCCCTTGCCGAAGCTGGCGCCGTGGTCACCTACGATCGGCAGATCCACGCGGTCGCCTCCACCCTCGGCTCCTTCGAGGTCCTGCCGCCAGAGCTGCCTGCGGCGTAGAGACCGGCCCGATCGCCGGACTGCTCCGCATTGGGACCAAGCTCGCAGGCTCAGGCCTTGTCAGCAGGCTCGCCCGCCGTCCTCGCCGGCACGTCCCACAGCGCCCCGATATCGATGGCCACGGCGTCGAACGGCGGGATACATGCCTCGCCTTCGCCGCCGAAGGTCCCCGCGATCAGCCAATCTTGCCCCGACAGTTTCAAGACCTCCACCGTGCGATTCGTCGGATCGACGAACCACATCCAGGGAACGCCGTGCTCGCGATAGAGGTGCTGCTTGCGCGTCCGATCGAGAATCGCCGTCGCCGGCGACATCACTTCGCACACCCAATCCGGGCGCAGCGCGAACCAAGCCGTTTCCGGAAGCCGCGGCATCCGCTCGCGCAGCCAGCCAGCAAGATCGGGCACCAGCACATTATCGCCCAAGTGCAACTCGGGCTCGTCGAGGATGAGCCAGCCACCAGGGCCGCCGCGGCCCCGGCCGTAGGGGCCAACGAGCTCACCGCCCAGGTAAGAGGCCGCAACGGCATGCGCTGGCGCAGGTCGCGGCGAGACGACCAGATCGCCATCGACGATTTCTCCGACCACGTTCTCCGGTAGCGCAAGCAGATCCGCGTAGCTCGCGGGCCTTTTCTTGGGCAGTGCGGATGCCATGGGCACTAGCGTAGCACGGAGGGCGGAAGCAGAGGACCGCCGCCGGGTCCCATGCGGTTGCTCGACGCGCGAAGCGCGGCGGGTGAGGGAGAGCGTCGCCCTGCAGGCTCACACATTGATCCCTGCGCATCGACCGGGCCTCCTGTGCAACCTGTGCAACCCCGCTACATGATCCCTGCGCGTCGACCGGCCCTCCTGTGCAACCCCGCTACATGATCCCTGCGCGTCGACCGGCCCAACAGTGCAACCCCGCAACATGATCCCT
>CAZTTW010000961.1:0-2382 GCA_964616265.1 uncultured Myxococcales bacterium
AAGGCTCGGCCGCAGGTGGGGTGAAGTCCGCGAATTTACTTCGCGGACGAGGGGCCGAATGCGGCCCGCCCCTAACATAGAAAGATGACGGCGTTTGAGGTAGGAAGGGCGCATGCAAGCGCGTGCGCCCTACCAAGTCGCCTTGGTGCAAATGACCATGTCGAACGACCCGCAGGTCAACCTCGACGTGGCATGCGCCAAAATTCGCGAGGCCGCCACGCGCGGCGCGAAGATCGTCTGCCTGCCTGAGCTCTTCCGCTCGCCGTATTTCTGCCAGAAGGAAGATGCGGCGTATTTCGACTTGGCCGAAGCGATTCCCGGTCCCAGTACCGAGGCTCTCGGTTGGGAGGCTCGGCGCGGTGCTGTCGTCGTGGTGGCATCCATTTTCGAAAGACGCGCGGCCGGCGTATTCCACAACACCAGCGTCGTCATCGGCACCGATGGTTCCGTTCTGGGCATGTACCGCAAGATGCACATTCCCGACGATCCGGCGTACTACGAGAAGTTCTACTTCACTCCGGGCGACCTCGGTTTCCGCGTTTTCCCGACGGAGTTCGGCAACCTGGGCGTTCTCGTCTGCTGGGATCAGTGGTTTCCCGAGGCGGCGCGGCTGGTGACTCTGCGCGGGGCCGACGTGATCTTCTACCCCACGGCCATCGGCTGGCACCCGGAGGAGAAGG
Source organism: uncultured Myxococcales bacterium (assembly GCA_964616265.1). Lineage (GTDB taxonomy): Bacteria > Myxococcota_A > Polyangia > Fen-1088 > Fen-1088 > Fen-1118. Next base: position 681 of record CAZTTW010000961.1, read on the forward strand.
CCGAGCAGGGTGCGGCTCAACGGGACGCCTGGCGGACGGTTCAGCGCGGACACGCCATCGCCAACGGCGTGTACGTGGCGGCGGTCAACCGCGTGGGACTGGAAACACCCGCGGGCCCGCCCGGTCTGGAATTCTGGGGCACGAGCTTTTTCTGCGACCCGCAGGGCTTGATGATTGCCGAAGGGTCGACCGATCGGGTCGAAATCCTTTACGGCACGGTGGATCCGGCGCGCATCGAGGACGTTCGTCGCAACTGGCCGTTTCTGCGCGACCGCCGCATCGATTCGTACACTGGCATCGACCGCCGCTTTCTGGACAGGGACTGACGATGAGCACGAAGACCCCCGCCGCACTAGGTTTCGCCATGCCCGCCGAGTGGCATCCCCACGAGGCCACGTGGCTCGGCTGGCCCCACTGCAAGACTGACTGGCCGGGAAAGATGTCGACCATCGAATGGGTCTACGGCGAGATTGTCCGCAAGATCGCCGAGGGTGAGAAAGTTCGCATCGTCATCGACTCGGCCGCGCGCGAAGCCAAGGCGCGGCGGATTCTGACCCGCGCGCACGCCAATCTCGGCAATGTCGAGTTTTTCCGCGCGCCCAGCGATCGCGGTTGGTCGCGCGACTTCGGCCCCATTTGCGTGCGCAAGCCCGGCGACAAGCCCGAGGTCGCGATCGCCAAGTTCAAGTTCACGGCATGGGCCAAGTACCCGAACTGGCAACGAGATGACCGCCTCGCCCCGCGCATCGCCGAGCGTCTGAAGCTGCGCATGTTCCCCGTCGAGCGCCCGAGCAGCAAGGGTCAAATGGTCGCGCTCGAAGGGGGGGGCATCGACGTCAACGGCCGCGGCACGCTGCTCACGACTGAGGAATGCTTCCTCGACCAGAAGACCCAGTGCCGCAATCCCGGCATGACTCGCGAAGAATACAATCAGGTCTTTCGCGACTACCTTGGCGCTCGCAACGTGATTTGGCTGGGCAATGGCATCGTGGGCGACGACACCCACGGCCATGTGGACGACCTGTGCCGCTTCGTCAATCCGAACACGGTGGTCTTGATTCAGGAGAAGAACGAGAAGGACGAGAACTACCGTCCACTACGCGACGACCTCGAACGCATGAAAGACGCGCGCCTCGAAGACGGCTCGCGCGTGAACGTGGTCGAGCTTCCCGTGCCGGCGCCCCTCTATCACGGCGACTGGCGTCTGCCGGCGAGCTACGCCAACTTCTACATCGCCAACGCGGCGGTGATCGTGCCAACGTTCAACGATCCGGCAGATCGCGTGGCGCTGGGAATTCTCGGCGATCTTTTCACAGACCGGCCCGTCGTCGGCATCCACGCCGTCGATTTGGTCCTCGGCTTCGGCACCCTGCACTGCCTGACCCAGCAGCAGCCAGGTTCGGCTATTCCAGCCAGCGAGTAGTCAGCTGCTCGGGAAGCAGGAATGCAAGCGCACCGTCACGACGGTGCCATGATCCTCGGGAAAGGCATCTTCGGCCTTTGACTCGACGGAGATGCGCCCACCGAAGAAGTCGACGAAGCTCTTCACGGCACGCAGCCCGAAGCCGGTGCCCGGGCTGCCGTCGGTGCCGGGACGCGTGGTCTTCGCGTCGAGCTCGAACAGCTTCGCCAGCAGAGCTGGCGGCATGCCAATTCCCCGATCGACGACGCGAATGACGGCTTCGGCCGCCTCGCGCTCGAC
>CAZTTW010000962.1:0-2381 GCA_964616265.1 uncultured Myxococcales bacterium
GGGACGGGCGGCAGCAGCGCCACGGGTGGGATAGGAGGCCAGTCCGGCTCCGCAGGCCAGTCTGCAACTGGGGGCGTAAGAGGCTCCGGCGGCGCCATTGCTTCCGGCGGCTCAAGCGCCTTAGGTGGAGCCGCAGGCTTAGGCGGCTCGGCCGGCGCGAGCGGCACAACGGGCCAGGGCGGGCTAACCGGTTCAGGAGGAGTGGTTCGTTCAGGCGGCACGACCGGCGCAGGAGGGACCGGCGTCGATGGCGGGACCGGAGAGCCTGGAGCTCTCTACGTCGCCCCGGACGGCGACGATGCCAATCCGGGCACGCTCGACAAGCCGCTCAAGACCGTGGCCAAAGCGCGCGACATGGTGCGCACGAAGAACAGCGCGATGACCGCCGACATGACGGTCTACCTGCGCGCCGGGACCTATCCGCAAACGACCACGTTGACCTTTGCCAATGCCGACTCGGGAACCGGTGGATTCTATGTCAAGTACATGGCCTACCCCGGCGAGCGTCCTCTCATCACAGGAGGGAAAGCCATCACAGGATGGAAGGTGTCCGACGCAACCAACAACATCTACTCGGCGGATGCCGGCACGACGGCGTTCCGACAGCTCTACGTCAACGGCGTCAAAGCCGTCCGCGCGCGGAGCCCCAACATGCTGGCGAACAACGTCCCCGACTTCAACCGACTTTCCGGCTGGGACAAGACCGCGAACAACGTTCAAGTCCCGAGCTCGGTCGTTGGGGATTGGAAGAACCTCACCAAGGTCGAGATGCACATCATGATCGCCTGGGGCGACAGCACTCTGCGCATTGCAAGCAGTACGACCACGGGCAGCACCGCGTACGTGAAGTTCCAGAGCCCCGAGTCTTCCATGGTCTTCGTGCGGCCCAACCCGCGCATGGATCAGCTTGGCTGGGGTTCGGGGCGCGCCTATTACTTCGAGAACGCCCTCGAGCTTCTTGACCAGGCCGGCGAATGGTACCTCGACGAGACGGCGAACACCGTGTACTACAAGCCGCGCACCGGCGAGGACATGACGAAGGCGACAGTGATCGCGCCGATGGTGGAAACGATCGTGAGCCTGCAGGGCACGAGCACCTCGGACCAAGCCAGCTACCTCTGGTTCCAGGGTCTGACCTTCGCCCATTCGACGTTCATGCGTCCGAGCGAGTCGGGCTTTCTCGATGCGCAGGCGGGCCAGTACAACCTGACCTCGGATGCGAACAACAACCAGACCGTCGGCAGGCCGCCGGCCGGGGTCAGCGTCACCAACGCCAATCACATCCACTTCGAAAGGAACCTGTTCACCCAGATGGGCGCCACGGGCCTCGACTTCATCTCGGGTACCCATGACGACATGATCATCGGTAACGCCTTCACGGATATCGCGGGAAACGGCTTTTCGATCGGCAAGTTTACGGCCAACGAGACGACCGAGTATCACGTCGCCTACAACCCGACCGACAAGAACGAGATCTGCACGCGTGACACGTTCAAAGACAACTATGTCAACAGGGTGACCACCGAGTTCTTCGGTGGCGTCGGCATCGCGGGGGGCTACCCGGCGTACGTGGACATCGAACACAACGAGGTCTCACACACGAACTACACCGCGATCTCCGTCGGCTATGGCTGGACCAGCTCCCCGACCGCCATGACCAACAACAAGATCAACTACAACAACATCCACGACGTCATTGAGATTCTGACCGACGGAGCCTCCATCTACACACTTTCGAACCAAGGCACGAGCGACGAGATGCAGTACAACTACATCCATGACTACGCGTGCAGCAAGTGGGCCGACTACGGCTGCGCCGGGCTCTACCTCGACGAGCAAACCTCCGGATACACCGTCGCTCACAACGTGATGGTCAATTGCCCCACCAGCATCAACCGGAACCAGAACGGGCAGGACACCGTCACAGACAACAGCAGCAATCCCCAGGGAGCTCAGAACACGATTGCCACCGCCGGCATCGAACCGAGCTACGCAGACATCAAGAATCTCACCGTTCCCGCTGCAAGTTTCTAAAGGCGATCCGAGGACGAGCCCATCCTGCACGTGGGCTCGCCCACGGGGGTGTTTCGCCTGTCGTTCGCCAAAACTCGATCGGGATCGCTGTGAGCGCCGACGGTGACGAGCTTGGCTATCCCTGCACTTCCACCTTCGGTCGGGCACTGTCCTCGCCTTCCGACTTGGAGCATCCTCACGTAATGGCCGCCCTCTTCCTCTGCCTCCTCGGCGCCCTTCGATCGGCATTCCGCCGCCGAGGCGATCTCATCCTCGAGAATCTCGCCCTACGGCAGCAGCTCACGGCCTTCAAGCATCGACACCCGCGACCTCGCCTGTCCTCGGCGAGCAGCATCTCCGTCGAATCC
>CAZTTW010000963.1:0-2381 GCA_964616265.1 uncultured Myxococcales bacterium
CCGCGACGAAGGCTCAGGCTGCCGCGACGGCAGAGCTGAACGCCGCCAAGGCCAGACTGGCTGCCAAGGATGCCGAGTTGGCTCAGGTGAAGAAGGATCTCGACGCGGCCAAGGCGGCCCCGAAGCCCGAGGAGCCGGCCCCGGCCGAGCCCGCCAAGAAGAAGGGTGGCAAGAAGAAGTAATTCGACTGCCATTGCTCCTCGCGGAGCACGACGAAAGGGGCCTCGCTGTCTGGCGAGACCCCTTTTTCATTACCACCGAGCGGCTATTTGTTGGTGGCGGTGTGGATGCGCTTGCGTAGCGCCTCGTTCTGACGCCACAACTCTTCCGGCATGCGCGTGCCGAACGTCTCGAAGAACTGTCCGACGGCATCGATCTCGGCGAGCCAATCCTTGGGGTGGATCGCCAAGAGCTTGGCCATGGTTTCTGCCGGCAAGTCGAGCCCGGTCATGTCGATGTCTTTAGGGTTGGGGACGATCCCGATGGGTGTCTCGACGCCGTCGACCTCGTTGCGGTAGCGCGCGAGGATCCATTCTAGGATGCGCAGGTTCTCGCCGAATCCGGGCCAGAGGAACTTGCCATTGTCGTCGGTGCGGAACCAGTTCACGTGGAAGATCTTGGGCGGGCGACGAATGCGCGAGCCCATGTCGAGCCAGTGGCCGAAGTAGTCGGCCATGTTGTAGCCGCAGAAAGGCAGCATGGCCATGGGATCACGTCGAACCTCGCCGACGGCGCCCATCTGGGCGGCCGTCCGCTCGCTGGCCATGCTCGCGCCCATGTACACGCCGTGCTCCCAGTCGAACGCCTCGTAGACGAGCGGGGCCAAGGTAGCGCGGCGGCCGCCGAAAATAATGGCCGAAATGGGTACGCCGTGGTGGTGCTCGTAGCGGAACGAGTGCGTCGGGCAGTTGGTGAAGGGCGCCGTAAAGCGACTGTTGGGATGGCTCGAGACGACCGGCTTGCCGTCCTTGTCCTTCATTCCTGGGCGCCAGGGTTTGCCTTGCCAATCGATTGCCTCGGCCGGCGGTGGATCGTCGTGGCCCTCCCACCACACGGTGCCGTCGGGGCGGAGAGCGACGTTCGTGTAGATGGTGTCGTGGGTAATCGTGGCCATGGCGTTGTAGTTGGTCTTCGAGTTGGTGCCGGGCACCACGCCGAAGTAGCCCATTTCGGGGTTGACCGCCCACAGCCGTCCGTCGGTGTCGACTTTCATCCAGGCGATGTCGTCGCCCACCGTCCAGATGCGGTAGCCCTTCATCTTGAGGCCCTCGGGCGGAAGCAGCATGGCCAGATTGGTCTTGCCGCACGCGCTGGGGAAGGCGGCCGCGATGTACTGCACGCGGCCGACCGGCTCCTCGATGCCGAGGATGAGCATGTGCTCGGCCAGCCATTTTTCGCGCTGGGCTTGCACGGTGGCGATGCGCAAGGCGAGGCATTTCTTGCCGAGAAGGACGTTGCCGCCGTAGCCCGAGCCGACCGACCAGATCGCATTGTCCTCGGGGAAATGCAGAATGAGGCGGCGATGCACGTCGAGATCGGCCTTGCTGTGCAGGCACTTCGTGAACTCGCCGTTCGGTCCGAGCGCATCGAGAACCGGCTCGCCCATGCGGGTCATGATGCGCATGTTGAGCACGACGTAAATGCTGTCGGTGAGCTCGATGCCGATCTTCGAGAACGGCGAGCCGATCGGTCCCATGGCGAAGGGAACGACGTACATCGTGCGTCCCTTCATCGCGCCTTCGAAGTATTCGCGTGCCTTGCGATAACCTTCGCGCGGGCTCATCCAATTGTTCGTGGGACCGGCGTCGCCCTGGAAGCTGGTGCAGATATAGGTTAGGTGCTCGGTGCGCGCGACATCGTTGGCCGCGGTCCGGTGCAGATAGCAACCGGGAAGCGCCTTCTGATTCAGCTCGAGGAGCTCGCCGGTCTTGAGCGCCTCGGCGGTCAGGCTCTGCTTCTCTTCCTCGGAGCCGTTGCACCAGACGACGTTGTCCGGCTGGCACATGGTCGCCATCCGATTGACCCATTCTTGAACATGCGCGTACTTGATCATCGGGCACGATTTCTTGCATGCCCGTTCTTGGCGGTCAACCAGCGTCGACAGTCGATCGCGTTACTTTCTCACTTCGCGAGGTGGTCGCGACAGTTCCTCTCGGCAGCGCTCGCTGGAATCGATACGGCGTCGTCTTTGCTGGCAGCTGCGGCGTGCAACGTCGCCGCGCCTTGGGTGGAATCGCAAATCATTCCGAGGGCATCGATAGCGGTGCGCTTAATCGACGTGCGCGGATCCAAAAACAGACTAACCAGAGCCGAAATGGCCTCGGGGGTGCGAAGATCGGCCAAGGCCATGGCGACGTCGGTCACGACTGCTTCCACCGACA
>CAZTTW010000964.1:0-2377 GCA_964616265.1 uncultured Myxococcales bacterium
TAGTAGGCGCTGGTGCCCATCAGCTTCGACCTCGGCACCACCGTTACGCGTGCGCTCGATGATGGCCGCGATCTTGTCTGCGGCGATAAGCTGGCGCACGGGAATGCCGTTGATGGTGCAGTAGCTGGGCACAGGAACCATCGTGTCGCCGTGACCGCCCAGCACCATGGCGCGCACGTCCTTGACCGCGACACCAGCCGCCTCGGCCAAGAACATCTGCAGCCGGGCCGAATCCAAGATGCCGGCCATGCCGACCACACGTTCGGCTGGAAATCCGGTGCCTTCCTTCATGGCATACACCATGGCATCGAGCGGGTTCGAAACCACGATGACGAACGCGTTCGGGCAGCGGGTGCGCAGGTTCTCGGCCACGCTGCGAATGATCTTGAGGTTCACGCTAAGCAGGTCGTCGCGCGACATTCCCGGCTTGCGCGGCACGCCCGCGGTGACGATGACGACGTCGGCACCTGCCAGGTCGTCCCAATTGGACGTACCGCGGATTTTGGCGTCGTAGCCGAGCACGGCGCCATTCTGTTCGAGATCGAGCGCCTTGCCCTGGGCAACGCCCACCTTGTCAGGAATGTCGAAAAGCCAGATATCGCCCAGCTCTTGCCGAGCTGCGAGCGCGGCAAGCTCGCCGCCGATATTGCCTGCTCCGACGAGAGCAATCTTCTTACGCTGCGCCATATTTCATACCTTTCCTGTCCGCATTTAGCAGAATCTTGGCTCCGTATTACCTGAAGCGCCAGCCGAAGATCGCGCTAGAAGATGGCGCCGATGTTCGCGCCCACCGAGAATGCCAGCGCGCCCTCGTAGCCGACGTAGGGCGCGAGCACGTAGTTGCTGTTTCCCGCGTGCATCAGCAGATTTGGCCTGAACAGCGCGCGCACGCTGTACTTGGAGGAAGTGCGGTAGTTCACGCTTTGGTCGCCCGTATTGCCCGAGTTCTGGTCGCCTGCACTGCTGTAAAAGCGGGTGTAGGCCATGTCGAAACCGACAAATGCTTCGGGGATGAAGACGACACTCGTGCCGAGTTCCATGCGGCGGTAGGCGGATCCGCCGGCGACCAAGCCCCAGCCCTCCGGATTCGTGACCGGGCCGTTGCCGGCGTAGAAAATTCGCTGCATGGCAAAGGTTGCGGCGATGGACAACGGGAACTCGTCCGCGTCATGGCGAACGATGTGCCAGCTCGCGTACGGCGCCACGCTGTAGCCGGCGAGCTTGTTGTTGTCGCCCCCGGTGTATGCGAACCGCGTAAAGTCGAGGCCGACATCGAAAACCCCGCGGTAAGTGTAGCCGCCGGCAATCCCGGCACCCCAGGCGTTCTTGAACACGCCACCACCCACCGTGGCCGAGGCGGTGCTGGGATCGCCTTTCTCGATGAAAATGCCCTGCGCTCGCGCCGAGCTGGCAACGAGGGTCGCGGTCAGGAAGCAGAGACCAATGAACTTTCGCATCGAGAACCTCCCAGGCGGGCCATGATGGCACGGACGTCTTTGAGCGCCAAGCTCTTAACTAGCGCCAATCAGCCCAGAAGGGCAAGTAGGTCGTCACGAGTAAGGCTTCCTGCCGCTGCCGCATCGCCCAACGCCGCCTCGCCAAGCGAGCGTTTGCGCTGTTGCAGGTCGAGGATTCGTTCTTCGACGGTGTCCGCGGCAACCAGCCGGTAGATCATGACTGGGCGCTCTTGGCCAATCCGGTGCGCGCGATCGGCGGCTTGGTCCTCCACCGCCGGATTCCACCACGGGTCGCACAGAAAGACATGGTCCGCGGCCGTCAGGTTGAGGCCGGTCCCGCCTGCTTTCAGCGAAATCAGCATCACCGGCGGGCCCTCGTTCGATTGGAACTGCTCGACCACGGCGGCACGATCGCGGGTCGAGCCGTCGAGTCGGGTGAAGCCGATGCCTACCTGAGTGAGCACCGGCTCGATGAGGTCGAGCAGCGAGGTCCATTGCGAGAACACCAGCGCCTTGTGCCCATCCTCGGCAGCGTTTTCCAGCGCTTCCACCAGCGCCTCGACTTTCGACGACGACGCCGCCGTCTGGCCGGGCAGGAGCGCCGAGTGACAGGCCGCTTGGCGCAGACGCAGGAGCGCTTCCAGGGCGCGCATCACGTTCAGCTTGCCGGTGCCGTCCGAGCCCATCGCGGCCAGCAAATCGCGCTGCGTGGCCGCCCGAACCGTGTCGTAGACGGCGCGTTCGCGCTCGTCGAGCGTGATGGTGAGCGTGGCCTCGGTTCGCGGCGGCAGCTCGGGCGCCACTTCGACCTTGCGGCGGCGGAGAATGAACGGGCGGATGCGCTGGCGAAGCGTCTCGGCCGCACCCGGCAGACCGTCGGCTACCGGCCGCCCGATTTCGGCGTCGAACTCGCGCCGGCC
>CAZTTW010000965.1:0-2375 GCA_964616265.1 uncultured Myxococcales bacterium
TTGGATGTCGTGGGCCGCGAGGCCGCCTCGGGTACGGTCAAGCTGAAGTACGACTCGGATCGCGTGGCCGAAGTGGAGGACATTGCGCTTCGCCAGGCCATCGAAACCATCCGCGGCCGCGTCGACGCCTTCGGGGTTGCCGAGCCCACCATCATCAAGAAGGGCACCGACATTATCGTCGAGCTGCCAGGCGCCAAGGCCAAGGACTTCGAGCGGATCAAGAGCATCATCGGCCGGACGGCGCAGCTCGAATTCAAGATCGTCGACGACGGCTCGGACTACATGAAGAAGGTCGCCGCGTCGTTGCCCAAGGATAGCCCGATTGCGGTTGTGCCCGAATCCTGGACCGAGAAGCACGCGGGCACGCAGCACGAGGACGTGTACCTGCGCGTGAAAGAGAAGGACAAGGACGAGCTGACCAAGTTCATCGCTGGTCTCACCGGCGACTTGGCGGTTCCGAACGATCGCGAGATCGGCTTCGAGCTCATGAGCCAGCGCGACGTGAGCGAAGGCACGCCGGACAAATACTACCGGACCTATCTGCTCAAGAAGCGAGCGGGCGTGACCGGCGAGTATCTTGCCGATGCACAGGAGAGCTGGGACGAGATGGGCCGCCCCGAGGTTGCCTTCACGATGAACCGGCAAGGCTCCGCCATGATGGAGAAGCTCACCGGCGAAAACGTCGGGCGTAAGATGGCCGTCGTGCTTGACGAGAAGATCACTAGCGCGCCGGTCATCGAGTCGAAGATCGGCGAGCGTGGTCGTATCACCATGGGTGGCTACGGCGATCCGTTCAAGCTGCAGCAAGAGGTCAAGGACCTGGTCGGCGTCCTGCGCTCAGGTGCTCTACCGGCGCCGCTCAAGAAGTCGTTCGAAACCCAGGTTGGCGCGACCATGGGTCAGGACGCGATCGACAAGGCCAAAATGTCCATGGGCATCGGTGCCTTGGCGGTCGTCCTGTTCATGCTCATCTACTACCGGGTAGCAGGCTTCATCGCAAACTTGGCGATGACCCTCAACATGCTCTTCATGATCGCCATTTTGGCGGCCTTCGAGGCGTCGTTGACCTTGCCGGGCATCGCTGGGTTGGTTCTCACCATCGGTATGGCGGTGGACTCGAACATCATCATTTACGAGCGCATCCGCGAAGAATTACGTCTCGGCAAGTCTCCGCGAACTGCCGTGGACGCCGGTTTCCAGCGCGCCTTCTGGACGGTCTTCGATGCGCACGTCACGAACTTTGTCGCCGGCATCGTTCTATACTCGTATGGTTCCGGCCCCATTCGAGGGTTCGCCGTGACCTTGCTCGTGGGTATCGTCACCAACCTCTTGACCTCCGTGTGGATCTCACACTGGATGTTCGACGTACTGGTCAACCGCCGCGGGACGGTCAAGTCCACGCTTTCCATCTAGTAGGCAGGAGACATTCCGATGGCGGAACAACAGAAATTCTTCGAGGTCATCAAGTCCGGCACGGACATCGACTTCATCGGCACCCAGAAGTATTGGATTGGCGCATCGATATTCCTGGTCCTGCTGACCTTCGTCATGCTCCCTCTCAACGCCTACGTCTTCAAAGACCGCGGCCACATGCTGAACTGGGGCGTCGATTTCAAGGGCGGTACCGAGCTCGTCGTCGAGTTCAACAGGATGGTCGAGGCCTCGCAAGTCCACGACGCGATGACGGCCGCGGGGCTCCACAATGCCGACGTGGTTCGCTACGGCAGCGAATCCGCGACGCCTTCGTACATGATTCGCCTGGGCGCGGTGTCCGTCATGTCGGCCGAGCAAGCCACGAAGGTCGAGGCCGCCATCGCCCACGTCGGCGACGCTACCTTGCGCAAGTTCGAATCCTCGGAAGGTGGCGATAAGGTCTACCTGCGCTTCGACAAGAACCTGGACTCCGAGACCATCAAGTCGGCACTCAAGGCCGCCGGGACCGAAGCGACCCTCGCTCAGCCCTTTGGCCCACCGGAGGACCACACGTACGAGGTGACCCTCATTGGCATGGAGGGCGAAGTTCGCAAGGCGCTCGACGCCAAGCTGGGCGCCGGCACCGTGAAGGCCATTCCGCAGGTCTCGTCGGTTGGTGCCAAGGCCGGTAAGCAACTGCAGGTGGACGGGGTGCGCGCCCTGCTCGGGGCCATCCTGCTCATCGTCATCTACGTCGCCTTCCGCTTCGACTTCCGCTACGGCCCCGGCACCATCGTGGCCTTGCTCCACGACGCGGTCATCACCGTCGGCGCGTTCGCCGTCACGTACAAGGAATTCTCGCTGACCACGTTGGCGGCGCTTTTGACCATCATCGGCTTCTCGATGAACGACACCATCGTCGTCTTCGACCGTATTCGCGAGAATGCGGCGAAGTACCGCGA
>CAZTTW010000966.1:0-2372 GCA_964616265.1 uncultured Myxococcales bacterium
GGGCGCCAAGCCAGGTATCGACACGGCGGACGTAGACGCCCGAGCCGAGTCCGACCAGGAACAGTACGCCGAGTCCACAGGCAAGATCTGCGATGCCGGCACGTGTGGCGAGAAGGAGCCGCTTGCTCTGCTCGTTGAGTCCCTGCCCGAGATCGGGCAGGAACGAGTCGGCATGCCGCGTGTGCTGAGGATTGGCAAGAGTCGGCTCGCGGTGCTGGAGAAGCCAGTGGCTGGGGCTTTCTTGCCAGAAGTACGCGCCCCACCACACCGCTAGTCCCAGCATGCAAAGCAGGTGCAAAAGGGGAAGCCGGTGAACTTTGTTCCGTTGCTCGGTCATTGTTGCCTCCGCATGCCGCGAATCAGGCGGTCTTCGAGAAATCGCTCGACCGACTTGGCCTCGTCGATTTCTCGGGTGAGTTGTTGCGTGAAGCTACGGGCGCCGGCGACGTTGCGGGTCCAGTCGGCGCCGTCGCTTAGAAGTCCGGCTTCGCGGGCTTTGTCGAGCTGTTGCCGCAATTCCACAGGCGCTAGCGCGGTGAGGTTTGTCGTCGACAGCGGATGTCGTATGCCCAAGGCATGCAGTCGTCCGGCGAGTCGATCGAGCTCGGGCTTCTGGTCCGCGAAGGCATCTGAAACCTCGATTTGGGGCGCCGCCTCGGCCGCAGCTAGCAGCTGGCCAACACGACCGACGCGAATGGCTGCTGCGTATTGATCCGCATCAAGGCTACTCGGCTCGCCCTTGGTGCGCGCGTACACCTCGGCGACGAGCTGGTCTTCTTTACCAAGCCAAGGCTGCAGGATTGCGAGATCGGCTTTGGAGTTTCCGTCGGCAAGGGCCGCGTAGCCTCGACGAAAGACTGCGACCGCTGCGGATGCGTCCTCCGGACGGAGCGCTGCCTTTGCCTTTTCGAGTGTGGGGCGAGCGGCTTGTTGCGGCGGCCGGGCGAGATCTTTGTTCTCCTTCTTCAGGTCCGCGAGGGGCTTCTTAATGAAGTCGGCGTACCACCGGTCGTACGCCTTCCTGATTTGCTCGCGCTCGGCTTTACGAAGCTGCTGCACCTGAGCAAGGCGCGCGCAGCGGACGATGGCCAGGTCGAGCCGCCGTGCTTCCTTGGGCATGGCCACGCGGACAAGCCAGATCACCGGGCGCAGGTCCCGTCCAAGCTGTGCGAGTCGCTTTTCCTTGGCGAAGAATAGGTCCCGTTCAGCGACGCGCTTGAGCTGAGCAGCAAGATCCAGCTTGCCGCCCAGCTTCCACGGCTCGACGATGCCCGAGCTGAGGAGGTAAATCCTGTGAAGGCGGGACTTTTGAAGGTCCACGTACGCGCGAAGAATATTCTTCGACTCGGGGAGAGTGCTGGGCAGTGGTGCGCTCCGGCCGTGCGTTTGCACCTCACGGCGGATGCCATCGAGGACTGTGCGCGATGGTTTCTGCTTCGCCGCCCGGGCGAACACGGCTTCCACGTCGCCCTTGTCGTAGCCGAGTCGTTCGATCCGTTTGCGCAGATTCTCGTAGCGCTGGAGCTGGGTCCAGAACTGGCCGGGGATGGGCGGCGGGGTCGACGTGGTTCTCTCGCGCGCGAGTTTCTGCGAGAGGTCGAGACGCACGCGCTGAAGCTCTGGGGTGAGCACGCCGTGGTGGGCGGCGAAGTGGACGCGGAAGGCGGTTTGGATTTGTCCCTCCGCGGACAGGTAGCCGATGGCCTTCAGGGTGCGGACGCGGGCCTCGTAGCGCGATAGATAACGTGACTGCTCCGGGAAGAGATCCTTGAATGCCGTCGCGCTCCACGCGCTCGTTCCGCGCGCGCCCGAGGCGATCTCGAAAATGCGATCGTCCATGGCGATCCACCGAAACCGCCGCGTGACGACTTCTCCCGACTTCGAGGTTTCGGTGAAAGTCGGGCAAAGCTGCTTCTCGAGAACGCGGCGACTGTCTCGATTGAGAGGTTCTAGCCGCGCGCCATCGGGAAGGACGAGCGTCACCGAGCCGCGCGGTGTCTTCTGCTCAATGCCAAGCTGAAGTCGCTCGCGGAATTCCTTCTCGATGCCTTCCGTCCAACCGAGCTTCAGCTCGAGCAGCCGTTTACGGCCAGTGTTACCGCCGGCTAGGCTGCTCAGAGAATAGGTCCGCCCCTTGGCCACCTTCTGCGCGAACTTCCCCACCAGCACGTGCGCGTGGTAGTGGATCTCACCGACCTGGTTGCGAGTATGGATGGCGGCGACGGCCGTGTAGCGGTAGCCGACAAACGCGCGATCAAGTGCTTGCTTGATAGCGGCGTTCATCGCCGCCTTGGATTCATCGCGGTGGCCCTCAGCGAAGAGACTGACTTCTTTGGGTAGGGTCAGGGTGAGGGACTTATAGCCGGTCGTCC
>CAZTTW010000967.1:0-2371 GCA_964616265.1 uncultured Myxococcales bacterium
ACGTACACGGAGAACCGCGCGCCACCAACAAATATACTTCCGATACACATTCCCTCGGTCGCCAGCTGTGTAATCGTAAGGGTGTCCGGGAATTGGCTATATGGGCGTCCTATCTATACCGCGCGTCGACCCAAGGCAGCTGAAAAAGTCGACCATGTTGCGGACTGCCATTCCCACCAGGATCCTTGACTCAACGCCGCGACTGCCGACGCCCGCGTCGGCGGCTTGGAGCGCGCTCGACTTCGCGAAAGATGTCGTCCAAGAAGGCATCGAGATCTGCCAGATCCATATCGCTGTCTTCCTGCTCGGCGCAGTCCGAACCGCCTTCCGGACCCACCACGAATTCGTCGAGCGTGATCTTCCCATCCGCGAACGAGCGCACGAAGTCGCGAAGCTGGCAAAGGCCGCTGATGCCGGCTTCCGTCTCGGCCATCATGGCCTCGACTCGCGCAGCACTGTCCTTCCTTCGCAGTCCCAGCTCGTCGGCGGCCAGCACGGGGAGTGAGCTCTTCAGCGTGCGCAACTCGTTTTCCAGATCCCGAAGCTGCTTTTTGAGCTCGCGATTCGTGCGCTCCAGATTGGCGCAGCGGTGCTCTGTTTCATCGTGGGCTGCAACCGACGTCTTCTCTTCAGCCAACCACGCATTTTCCAATTCGAGCAGGCGTGCCAAATCGCCGTCCCGATAGGCGCGCGTGACCTCCTTCATGGCTTCGGTGCGATGCTCGCGGTCTTCGTCGGTTTGACTGCGGTCCGGGTGAATAGCGACGGCCAGCCGACGGAAGATGTCGCGCAGACTGCTGGCGCCTTTCAAAGCGGGCCTTCTCGCCGCGGCAACGTGATCCGGACTGCCCGGTGGAGGATGGTGCTCCGCCGACGAATAGGGCTCGGGATCATCTTGCAACCAATCGAAGACGTCATCGTCGACGGCATCGGGAGAAGGAGTGATGACGCCATCGCTTTGCAGCTGGTCATACACCTTCCTCACCAGGCTTCGCTCTTTAGCCTTGAGCCGCCCCTTGGCGAGCAAGTTAGCAAAGAGCTGGTGAATCTCCTGATCCACTTTCAGGCCCTCCTCCATGAGCGGCCGCATCCCATCCTGCACCCGTGCCACGTGAGCCTGCAGCTCCGCGATCGAGGCCATCTCCTTTTCCAGGCTCTGTTTCTTGCGCGCGATCTTGGCGAGCAGCTTGTCTCGCTCGCGCATGAGCGCGAGCACACGCGAGGTAGGTTCGCGCAGCTCCAACTGTCCCTGGGCGTTGGAGGCAGAAGTTCGTGGCTTTCGCACGAGCGAAACCTACCTGAAAGCCAACGAGGAGCCAGCGTGAAGTCTGCGTGCAGCGCCAGGAGGCTCGCCACGTTTTGCTCGGCTGATGCGGCGTGGAATTCTCCTGCGCCTGCAGGTTTGCTTGACACGAGCGGCGCGCCGGGAGGATCCTCCGTGCACTATGTCGCTTACACTAACGAACATTCCCAGCATCATGCGCTACCAAGGTTGGAAGAATGGCGCGCGCCTTCTGGACAACTGGTTCAGTCGGAGCAGCGCGATTGCGCCAGCGTACGGCCCGGCCGACACGACGACTATCAAGATGGATGGTTTTGTCCTCACGTTCACTCGTGCGCGGCTCGTCTACGAGGGCTTGGTCAAAGAGAAGATCTGGTCCAACCCCAAAGCGAAGGTCGAGATTCGAAGGCTCCTGAATCGGCTCGGACGTCTCGGTAGGCCGCGAGGCTGGTTCGGCGATATCAACCTGGCGCCGTCGATTCTCGAACGCGACTACATCAACTTCCGAACAGTTACCTTCGGCATTTTTGACTCGGACGATTTGGCTGCTTCGCTCGGGAAGTTCACCTTCCGCGTCGTCATTGCTGGCGAAAGCGAAGCCGTGCGGAGTGGAAAAACGAAAGTCTACGTCCACCAAGTCGGGATCTACGTTCGCGATTCGTTTGACTTCAACGGCGATCAATTCCTGGGCTTTTGGGACGACTCGGACAATTCCGTGAGTATGATCAATCCACTGTCCGGCGACAAAGTCACCAATGCCAGTTTCCGAGACTATCGCTCGAAAACAGGAAAGGGCGGTGACTTCCTGGTCTATTCCGATACCAAGAAGCTGATGCTTGCCGAGCCCGATGTCTTCGAGGTGTAGTCGGTGCGATATCGCAGGCTGATGGCCATTGGCCTCGCGGCTCTGGTGCTGGCCGGAACGCTGTTCGTCTTGACGAGGCGACCCGAGGAGCTCTACGCCAGCCACGCGCGCCCCGACGGACGCTACAAAGTAGACGTCTATCGGCGGCCGAGTCGATGGGGCCTTATGCCAGGTCAGTCGGGCGACGTTCCCGGCCGGGCGGTTCTTCGCGACAACCACGACAA
>CAZTTW010000968.1:0-2367 GCA_964616265.1 uncultured Myxococcales bacterium
CGATTGAAAGGTTCCGCGTGCATACGAATTTGAAACAGGTTCAGCTTGACGAATCGAACGCCGGCGATCTGCGCTGCGACTGCGGCAAGTTGCTGGCGCGAGTTTTGCGAACGGTTCTCGAGCTCAAGTGTCCCCGCTGCAAACGTGTGGTGCTCGTCGTGGGCGGCCGCCGCTTCGAAGAGCCCGGGGTGCCACCGTGCACCTGCGCCGCCGATCTTGCGTCGCGAGTCTAAAGTTCCCCATCGGCGGTTCTCTGTCGTGAGAGGGCTTGAGCGAAGCCTTTGCCGAATACCCAATCGAGGTCGCCCCGCATGGTCTCGTACAAAGGTGGCAGCGAGGCGTCCGCGAGACAGGGATAGCGCTTGGCCGGATACGCACCTACCAGCCGCCTCGTGTGGCTTCCGACGACGGTCAGGAGCACTCGTCCGCCTCCTCGGTCGACCACGATGAGGGGGAATAGCCGGCAGCTTAGCGGCTGTAGCTCGCCTCGGTCGATCCGGGCCTGCTTCGCGTAGGCGTGCAGGCGGCAGCGGATCCTCCCCTGCTCGTCGAGTTCAGAGAATACGCAGCGCCCGCCCGGCCTCGCGAGACCGAGCTCACTGTCGTCGCGATAGAAGTGTCGACCTTGGTGATTCGCGAGCCGCGGCTCTCGCGCCTTCAGCCAGCCGAGCAGATCGACGCCTCGGTTTTCGAGCCGCCGATCCTCGGCGCGCGAGAGCGAAACGAACGTGTCGGCGCAGCAGCTTCGATCGCGTCCTCTTTCGGGTCCGGGTGCACAGCGATCCGAAACGCAGGCGAAGCGCTGGCGCAGCACCGCTCGATCCACGAGCACACCACCCACCAGGACAACCTCTCGCTGGCTCATTTTTCGCAGCAGCCACGTGTCCCAGTCGGGAGGATCGATCTGAGTGGATTCGGGGGCATCGGCACGTAGCCAGCGCGCCACGAGTGGATGGAGCTTAGAGGAGGTCATCGGCATGCCTATGGATCGCAGGGACTCGACCGCTCGGCCGGCAGATCCACGCACCACACGGTCTCGCCGTCGGCGACCGGGGAGGGTTCGTGGCGCACGACGAGTTTTTCCTGGGCCGAGCGCCCGACGGTCTCGCCCTCGGCGACCGGCGCCCCACGCTTGGCCGCGTATTCGAGCAAGTTGAAGAAGTAGCCGACGAGCTCGGTCCCTTCGGCCCGGGGACCGGTCAGCTTCAAGTTGGGTTGCCCAAGTTGCTTCATGCCGAGCGAAAGCAGACTGACGCGTTCCTCATTGGCGGCGATGCTGACCCCGTTCCACAGGTGCACGGGCAAAATGTCGTCGGCCATGGCCATGTCGCGGAAGAAATCCGGATCGTGGGTGGCGTGTGCCTCGCCCCAATAGATGCCGAGAACCCCGTCGACGCCGTCTACAACTCCGGCAAGCAACCGGGTGAAACGCAGCAGCCGCCGCGTCGAGGTCCCATTGTCTTCCTCTTGCAAGGACACCACCAGATGCGCCTCGTGGGCGGCTATCTGCCAATCGGTGCCGAGGCTGGAGATGCTATAGCCCGCCATCGCTTCGGCCTCGCCGTCCGGAATCGGTGCGGGAACCAGCATGGCCGTCAACGTGTCGCGCGCGCCCACGGAAAACGACACAAGCTCGTCTTCAGATCCGTCGACGACGGCAATCGGTTCGTCCCAGACTTTCGCCAAGGCCGCGCGAACCCGCACAGGATCCCAATCCACGTTCTTCTGCAGAAGCAGGAAGGCCAGTTGCATCAGCAGGATCTAGCAGGAATGTCGGACGGCGCCCTATCGATGGTAGGCGCTCCACGCGCAGACGACTCGTCCCTTACTGCAAGTTGAACGATTCGTCGGTCTCCTCGAAGAGGGTAATTCCGTTCTTCGCCGGGCGCGGCGGTGACCGTCGTGTCTGGAATCGACGGATAGGCGAAGGTGTCACAGTTCCAGGAGCTGAGCGAGCCAGACAGAGTCACGTCCTGGCTCGCGGTCCCCGTATTCGTGATCGACACCTCGTAGGTCAGCGTGTCGTCGGTAACGCTGGTCTTTACGAAGGCGTCGCTGATGTAGACATCGAGGTACACGTGCAAGAGCGCCGAGCGGAAGATCCCCTGGGGAATATTGTGGGACCAGCCTGCCGCCCGATATTCCACCGGCGCTGGTTTTGCCGCCAGCGCCCGTCGGTCCGCCGTCGGAATTCGCGCCGCCCGCGCCGCTTCGTCCGCCCGCGCCTGATTGTCCGCCGGAGGTGACGGTGCCCCCGCCGGCGTTGGCGCCAGCCGCGCCGCCGCTTCCGGTGCCGCCTACTCCGGCCGAGCCCGACTGTCCCCCGGCGCCCGCTCCGCCCGCGGCAGCGCTTCCTTTGGCCGTCGT
>CAZTTW010000969.1:0-2362 GCA_964616265.1 uncultured Myxococcales bacterium
TGCTACGAGACCGAACTGACCAAGAAGGCGGATCTTTCGGGCCGCGTTTCGGTTCAGTTCACCATCGCAGCCACAGGCCAGGTCATCGCGTCGGTGCTCCAGAGCTCGACGATGGGTAACCTCCGCGTAGAAAACTGCGTCGTTCAGGCAGTTCGTCGCTGGGAGTTCCCGAAGCCGATGGGTGGCGGTATCGTCATCGTCTCCTATCCGTTCAACTTCACGGCCGGCGCCGCGGGCGATTAGGAACTTCGGGTTCCAATGCTCGTCGTGCAACAAGGGAGGAAACCATGAGGCGCTATTTCAATGTGATCGTTGCGCTCGCGGTGATTTTGCCGGCATGCGACTCGTTCGTGTGCAGCCAGAATCGCATCAAGGCCATCGAGATTGCCAACAAGGGCGTCGAGCATTTTACGAATCGCGCCTATGAAGCGGCCGAGCGCGACCTTCGGCTGTCCATTCAAACCGATCCATCGTACGAGAAGGCCTACTACAATCTCGGCAAGGTGTATCAGGCGCAACGGAAGTGGGACAAAGCGGCCGACGCATTCGAGTCTGCCGTGCAACGCAGCCCAGACAATGCAAACTTCCACTACGATCTCGGCGAGGCCTACCTAGAAGCCAAGCAGCTCGACAAGGCCGAGTCGTCGCTCAAGAAGGCGACCGAGCTGGATCCCAAGCTGTTCAAAGCGTTCTGGCGCCTCGGCCTGGTCTACATGTACGAGGAGAAGCCGAAGGAGGCTGACCTGGCATTGCGGCAGGCCATCGAGCTCAACCCGCGCATGGACAAGCCCTTCGTTGCGCTTGGCCAGCTCTACCTCAACTGGGATGCCGACAAGGAAGCCGCACAGGTCTTCGCCGAGTGTGTTCGGGCCAACGATAACAGTTCCGAGTGCTACAACTTCCAGGGCGTGGCCTTGAAGTCGCTGAAGCAATACGACCAAGCGGTCCGTGCTTTCAAGGAAGCCATTGACATCGACAATAGTCTCTTCGAGGCGATGTACAACTGCGGCATGACCTACGCCGAGTGGTACGAGGAATCCCACTCGAACGAGCACAAAACGTTGGCCCACGACTATTTGCAGAAGTACGTAGCCACCGGCGGCGGCAAAGACGGCGCAGCTTCCGGCTTCATTCGCGCAGCAAACGACAAGCTGTACGCCCTTTCGGGTCCGTAGTCTCGGCAAAGAGCCGTTGCGTTGAAAAGGCACCAGAGGCTGAATCGCTTCTGGTGCTTTTTGCTATTCAGGGCCGCGAGGGGGAATTCATTTCCTCTTGCCGGAGCAGCCGACCCGTGCAAGCCCATTTTCCGATTCAGGTCCCCCCGGTAGAACTTCTCGTTTGCAGCCTCATTCTCGTTGTTAGTCGTGCGGAGCGCGTGATATAAAAATGCTCCTTTTTCCGCGCTTTTAGCCCTACTTGGGCGGGGCGGGAGACGACGCCATCCGGTTTCGCCTCCTCGTTTGGCCCCATTTATTCCGGAGGAACACGTGGGCATGGATCCGATTTCGAACGGCACCCTTGATGACTTTCCCGCCGAGCTCCATTCGCAGGCGTCCGCGGCGCTCGACGCCGAGCGCCAGTCGATCGAGAAGGGAATCGACGCGTGGAAGAAGGTGGTCGGGAGTGCTCCGACGATATGGGGCCCGCGGCGCGAGCTCGCCAGGCTCTACAAGCAAGCCGAGCGTTGGAAGGCGTGCGTAGAGATCCTCAAAGAGGCAGTCGACAAGGCAGCGTGGGCTGCCGCCGACGAGAAGGTTCCGCTCCTTCTCGAAATGGTCGAGATCTACCGTGAGCGCCTCAAGCTCGACGTGAACGTCGTCGACTCGTACAACCGCATCCTCGCCATCCAGCCTGGCAACGTCCAAGTCATTGACGCGCTCGTCAGGCAGCTCGAATCGAGCGCCAACCCTCGCTGGCCCGACATCATCGCGCTTCTGCGCCGCAAGGCCTCGCTTACGGCGATGCCCGAGGAGAAGGTCGCGCTCCAGCTTCGCATCGCCAGTCTCTACCTGGAGAAGTTCCAGAACCAAGCCGAAGCCATCAAGTGCTACGAGGCGATCCTCGAGATCGACGCAGCCAATGCGGAGGCCGTTGGGTTCCTCAAGCAGATGTATGAAAAGCGGCGCGACTGGGAACGTCTCGTCGGGGTCTTGCGCCAAGAAATAGCGCGGCTAACGGATCCAGCCGAGCAGGCTCGTCGTTGGGCCGAAGTCGCCAAGCTTGCCACCGAGAAGCTGAAGAAGGCATCCGTTTCGATCGAGCTGTGGAAAAAGGTCATCGAGCTAGACGACAGCGACACCGAAGCTCTGGCCGAGCTGGAAAAGCTTTACGAGCGCGAGAAGCACTGGGAAGAGCTCGCGGC
>CAZTTW010000970.1:0-2362 GCA_964616265.1 uncultured Myxococcales bacterium
GTCAAGGTCGGCAAGTGGAAGCAGTGGGATGCGGACGGAAATGAGGTTGCCGAAGGCGACTACCAGACCGGACGTCTCGTGGCGGGCGCGCCGGTGGCCGGCATGGCTCTTTGCGAGAAGATGGCGCGACCGTAGCGGGCCGGTGGCTCTCCTGGTTACTTCGCAGTCGAGGCGGCGGCCGTATTCTCGACGAGCTCGAGGCGCGTCGCCAAGTCGAGCAGCGCTTGCGGCAGCACCTTGGTGCCGCCGCGAAGGGCTTCGAGATGCTCCCAGACAATCTCCTGCACGCGCCGCCAATCGTCGTTCGCTTGCACGGCGCTCGCTCGATTGGCTAGCTTTCGAGCGAGCGACCAGTCGACGTAATCCGCGCCTTTGCGCAGCCCGTTTTCCAAGTACGTTCCGAGCACCCGCGCGAGCAGCCCGTCGAGCGCCGCTTGCTCGCTGAGCGTGCAGGCGCCGAGCTTGTCGGCGACGCCGAGAAAGGCGCGGCAGCCCGACGTCCCGCGCGCGCTGGCCGCCATGCGGACCAGGGCACCGAAGCGCAGGGCCTGTCGTGCTTCGTCGTCGAGGTCGTCGAGTCCGAGCTGCTTGCCGGGCATTCGGCAAAGGAAGGACGACTTGCCATCGTAGCTGGCCGAAAACGCGATGTTCTTCCGTCCGCCCGTCCGCCGATGCGTGACCTCGGCCTTGCCTTTGATTTCGCTGCGCAGGCGTGGCTTGGGTGAACCCGCCATCTCGACCGCAAAGCCCGGCGAGACGCCATCGTCCGAGGCCATCGACGCGAGGGTCGAAAATGCTGCGCGTGCTGTGGCGCTCTCGGCCGTCACCCGATCCTCGCACGCCCGCGCGAAGGCATCGGCGCCCGAGCCCAGCGCCGGATCGTTGCTTCGCGCTTGCGCCAGCACCTCGACGAACGCTTTCTCGGGCGGTTTGCCGCCCAGGTCTTTCCACAAATCCATGGCGTGGGCCGCTCGGCGCAGCGCGATCGCCGCCTCGGTCCCCGCGATGTCGTCGAAGAACCAGGCGCAGCTGGCGTACATGAGCAGTAGCGAGCGCTGCATCTCCATGTGCAGGAGGGCGCGCGACAGCGAGCCGGCGCTACCATTGCGGAGAGACGGGCGACCGTACGGTCTCAGGCGCTTCTTGCGCAACTCGGGTGCTTCGTCGATGAACTCGCCGTAGGCATCGCGAGCGACCCACGGATCGACGAAGAGATCGGCAGCGTCCTCTTCGAAAAACGTCACGGCACCGTCGCGCAGCAGATCGAGGGCCTGGCGCAGGGGGCCGCGCCAGGCTTGGCTGCTGCCCTTCACATCGTGCATGCGGCATCCGCAGTCGCGTTGCCAGCGGCCGAGCCCGTGCGAACAGCTCCACGCCGTGCCCTCGCCGTCCGGCCCGGGGCGCAACCGGGCTTCCCAGGTCGGTGGTTTCTTGGCGAGGTACGCCTCGAGATTGGTCACTTCGATGTCTTGCGCGGACGCCGCGACGTTCACGGCATAGGCGAGCGTGAGGTCGGCAAACTTCTTGTGGTGTCCGTAAAGCTCGCCGTCCGAGGCCGCCAACACGAGTGGCCTGTCCGTGACTTTCGAGCGCTCGGCCGAGCGGCGCATGGCTTCGAGAAAACCGGCGGCATCGCGCGTGGCATTGCCGAACGCGAGATCACGCGAAAGGGGTCCGTCGAAGACGCCGATGGCAATGCTGCGACCCGAGCCGTCGGGATGCGAAAAATGGTAGGGCCGCCCGGTATCGACCGTGTCGGTGGTGACGGTCTGCCAAGGTCCGCCGTCCGACCGCACCGCCTCGATCTGTTCGGGGGCGACGATCGTGTAGGCGATGCCGGCGTCGATGAGCGCGG
Source organism: uncultured Myxococcales bacterium (assembly GCA_964616265.1). Taxonomy (GTDB): domain Bacteria; phylum Myxococcota_A; class Polyangia; order Fen-1088; family Fen-1088; genus Fen-1118. Next base: position 1,856 of record CAZTTW010000970.1, read on the forward strand.
CAAGCGTGGCCGGGTTGGCGGCCGTCTCGGGCAACCACATGCCGGCAGCGTTGTGCCCGAAACGAAGGCGAAAGTCGACCTTGCCCCAGCGGATCTGCGTGCGCAAATCGCGCGGCGAAAGCAGCGGCGCGATGGGATGCGCCCACACCTGGGCCATCGCCCCGCCGGCACCGAGGCGTTTCCGCTGGTCGTCGTTGCCTTGCCTTATCCGTCGCATGACTTGGCCGTCGTGGCGGGCGAGCCAGCGGGCGAGGGTAGGACCGATGTCGAACGACGTCGCCGCGTAGTTGTTCACGATGGAGGCGACGTGCTGCCTCGGCCCGTAGATGCGCGCATAGGCATTGGCGCGGTAGCACTCGGCGTGGATGCGCGCGTTCCAGTCGTGGAACGGTGCCGCGCTCGGCTCGCGCGGTACTTCGTCCGTCCACGGATTTTCGCGCGGCGGTTGGTAGAAGTGACCGTGGACGACCAGCGCGATGGGCAAGCGTTTCTTCATCGGCTGGCGGA
>CAZTTW010000971.1:0-2360 GCA_964616265.1 uncultured Myxococcales bacterium
GGAACGTGATCTTCACGGCCGCGGTGCCAGCAATGCCGACCATCCACACCACGCCCACGAGCAAGGTCGCGATGGCAGCCAGCGCGGCGGATCGTGGTCGCATGATGAGGAAGGAGAAGAGCAACACGACGGCGAGTGACGCCCCCGTAGCCAGCGGCCCGTCGTGCAGCACGGAACGAATCATTCCTGCGAAGACGACCGCGCTGCCGGAGGTCGCGAGTGTCTTGTGGAATTCCGGCAAGGGAATGTACTGCAGAACGCGTGCGATGCGCAGCAGGTCGCGTCCGTTCCACACCGAAAGGTTCTTCTCGACGGGGTAGACCAAGACCACGCGACCGATGCTGCCGTCGACCTCGGTAAAAGGCCGCCGGATAAGCGGCGGAACGTCTTCGGGAGCCAGCACCCGCAGACTCGCCGGGATATCGATCTGTTCGATTTGTTTTCGCTCCTTTTCACTCGCGGATTCGAGTGCCGGGTCGTGGGTGAGCTTGCGGATGTCGTGCAGGAACGCCAGTTTGCGCTGCTGGGCCTCGGCGGTTCCCGGCAGAATGTCGTTGATCGTGATGATCTGACCCATCACGTGCTCGCTCTGGTCGTTGCGCCAGATTCCTGCGCGAATCGCCTCGACCTCGCGAATGTCGTCGGCGAGGATGATGGTCGGCGACGGCCATCGGCCGAAGAGGCTTTCCATGCTTTGGTTGAACTCGCGGGCTGTCTGGGTGCTTTCCAGATTCGCGTTCAGCTTGCGGAAGTCGTACTCGAAGGGCGCGCCGATGAAGTGAAGCAGACCGTAGCAACAGAACAGCGTTAGCGCGATGGCCGTCAGAGAGATAGCGCGTGGCCGCCGATCGATCCAGCGTCCAAGGAAATTAAGACTGAGTGGTGCTCGCTGTTTCTGTTTCTTCGCCACCTGGCGGCGGTCGAGAAGGAAGAAGATAGCGGGCAGGACGGTAAATGTCAGCGCCCAGCAGAAGAGCACGCCGAACGCCGCCATGACCCCGAACTGGAAGAAGCCGCGAAACTTGGTCAGCATCAGCGTCGCGTACGCCGCGGACGCACAGACGGCGGCCACGCCTGTGCCGCGTGCGACGCCCGCGATGGCGCGCTCCATGGCTTCAAACGTGTGTACGCCGGCCGCGCGGTTTTCCTCGTAACGCGACATCAGAATGATGGCGTAGTTGATGCCGTTGCCGACGATGATCGATCCCAAGAATGCGGTCGACGAATTGACGTAACCGAAAGCCAACTCGGCGACGGCGAATGCCATCACGGTGCCTACGACCGCCGACGTGGCAATGAGTGGCAGCGAGCGCGCGCTGCGGAAGTAGAGCGCGATGGAGAGGGCGACGATAAGCAGGCAGGTTATCGTGACCGAAAGGATATCTCGCTCGACGGCTGCGCGGCTGGCGATGGCTGTGGCAACCGGGCCGCCGATGTACGCGGTCATCTGTGGGTTGTAGGTGTGGGGATCGTTTTCGCGGATGAGGCGTTCGGCAGCCTGGTAGATGCCTTCGCCTCCGTGCTCGACGAGAATGCCGCCGGGTGGAAGTGCGGCAATCCAAACGTAGGTGCCGTCTTCGTTACTGAACACGCCGTCCGGGAAGCGGCCGCCTAGCTTGTCCTCTTTGGTGAGCCGCTGGCGCATCGAATCCACCGATTCTTCGTCGTCGTCGGACAAATCGACCAGAAGCGGATTCTTGCGCTTGGAGATCTCGCTGCGCAGGCGGTCGCGGATCGTTTCCAGATCTTGCTCGGAAACGTAGAGCCATTTGTTCTTCTCGAAGAATTGGCGCAAGTCGCGAATGTTGTAGGCCGCCAAGTCGACCGTCGCTTTGGGCAGCTCGCGCAGTTTTTCGGTAAGCGCGTCGGCGTAGCGCAGGTTGGCCTGCCGGTCCGGGGAGCGGATCCCGATGAGAAGGAGAGACATGTCGCCCAGTCGCTTTTGGGTTTTTTCCAGCGCGACGACGCCGGGATCGTCGCTGGGCAAAAGCTCGGAAATGGCGGTACGCAGCTCGAGTCTGGAGGCAAGGCCTGCGGAGCCGGCAAAAATCAGCAAGGTAGCGATGAGAATCAAGCCGGCGTGGCGCGAGACGAACGCGCAGTAGCGTGCGGCTCGGGAAGGGGTCGATGAAGGCATGGGGTTGATGAACCTACCCCCTAGGTGCCTTGCGAAACAAGGCTTTGTCGCCCCGATGCTAGGCCCGCATCCGCGTGGGAAGCCGCCGAGCTTTGCTCGGCGCGGACCATCGCGCGCGGCCCCGCGAAGCGAGGAGGCGGCAGGGCGTGTGGCGGGTGCCGCGGGTACGGAAACCCTCTCAGGGTTTCCATTTCAATCGCCTGCCGGCATGCCGTCGCGGGTG
>CAZTTW010000972.1:0-2358 GCA_964616265.1 uncultured Myxococcales bacterium
GCGCCGCCGAAGAGGCCGATCTTGCCGCCGCGGCGATACGGAGCGAGCAAGTCGACCACCTTGATGCCGGTCTCGAACATTTCGATCTTCACCGACTGGTCGACGAACTTCGGCGCCGAGCGGTGGATGGGCATGAACTTCTTGGCGCCGAGAGGGCCGCGCTCGTCCACCGGCTTGCCGATGACGTTGACGATGCGGCCGAGCACTTCCTTACCGACTGGCATGCTGATGGGCGCGCCAGTGTTCTTCACCGGCATGCCGCGCACGAGACCGTCGGTCGTGTCCATGGCGACGCAGCGAACGGTGCGTTCACCGAGGTGCTGGGCGACTTCGACGATGAGGTTGTCGGCCTGGTCGTCGATGGACTGGTTGGTGATCGAGAGTGCGGTGTAGATTTCGGGTAAATCGGCTCCGCCGAATTCGACGTCCACGACTGGTCCAATGACCTGAACGATTCTTCCTTGCTCTGTGCTTGTGCTCATAGTTTCAAACCTCTGGGGTCTTCGTCGGGGCCTCGGCTAGCCTTTGAGTGCCTCTGCGCCGCCGACGATTTCCATCAACTCCTTGGTGATGGAAGCTTGGCGGGCGCGGTTGTACTGCAGGGTCAGTCGGTCGATCATTTCCCTAGCGCTCTTGGTGGCGTTTTCCATCGCCGTCATGCGAGCGCCGAATTCGGAAGCGATGGATTCGAGAAGCGCGCGATGGATTTGCGTCTCGATGTAAAGCGGAAGGATGTAGTCGAGAATTTCGCCCTTGCCCGGTTCGAAGAGGCATTCCGCGCTGGTATCGCCGCCCGAGGTGGCCGGTGCGACTGGAAGCAGTTGCTCGACGACGGGCTTTTGCGAGATGACGGAGCGGAACTGGTTGTAGACCAGCCAGACCTCATCGACCGTGCCCTTCAAAAACTCTTCCGTCGCCACGCTCGCCAGCTCTTTCGAGCGCGCCACGGTGCTGTCTCCTGCGGCGCCAGGAAAATCGCGGGTGATGTTGAGCTTGCGGCGGCGAAAATAGTCTCGCCCCTTGCGCCCGACCACCTCGAAGCGGCACTCGTCGACAGCCCCCGCCGAGGTCTTCTCGTCGGCATAGCGCTGAGCCGTTCGGCACAGGTTCGAGTTGAAGCCACCGCACAGCCCGCGGTCCGAGGTAATCGCGATGAGGGCGATGCGCCTGCCGCCACGCCGTTCGAGAAGTGGATGCGCGTCGGCCCCCGCGCGCGCCGCCACTTCGGCCGTGATGTCGGCCATGGTCTTGGCATACGGGCGAGCAGCGATGATGGCGTCCTGGCTGCGGCGAAGCTTCGCGGCAGCCACCATTTTCATGGCGCTGGTGATCTTCTGCGTCGATTTGACCGACGCAATCCGAAGCCGGACTGCCTTGAGTGAGGGCATTCCTTGTCGTCCTGTTACTTGGCCTGCGGGTTGAAGATCTTGGCGAAGTCGGTCAGCACAGCGCGCATCTTTTCTGCCAAGCCGTCGTAGGCTTTGCCGTCGGTGCCCTTCTGCGCGATTTCGGTCATGACGTCGCGCTTGGCGGTGTCGACGAACTGGTACAGCTCTTTCTCGTAGCGGCCGAGTATCTCGACCGGGTACTGGTCGACGAAGCCGTTGGTCGCGGCAAACAGAATCAGGATTTGCTTTTCCACCGGCAGCGGAACGTACTGACCTTGCTTGAGCAGCTCCGTGATGCGTGCGCCGCGGGCGAGCTGCTGCTGGGTCGCCTTGTCGAGGTCGGAGCCGAATTGTGCGAAGGCGGCGAGGGCGCGGTACTGCGCCAGCTCCAAGCGGAGCTTGCCGGCGACCTTCTTCATGGCCGCAATCTGGGCCGCGCCACCGACGCGGCTGACCGAGATGCCGACGTTCAAGGCCGGGCGCTGGCCGGAGAAGAACAAGTCGCCTTCGAGGAAGATCTGACCGTCGGTGATGGAGATGACGTTGGTCGGAATGTACGCCGACACGTCACCGGCCTGGGTCTCGATGACGGGCAGGGCGGTGAGCGATCCGGCGCCCTTGGCGTCGGACAGCTTGGCGGCGCGCTCGAGCAAGCGGGAGTGAAGGTAGAAGACGTCGCCCGGGAAGGCTTCGCGTCCCGGCGGGCGACGGAGCAGCAGCGACAGTTGGCGGTACGCCACCGCTTGCTTCGACAAATCGTCGTAGATGATGAGCGCGTGGCGGCCGCTGTCGCGGTAGTACTCGCCCATGGTGACGCCGGTGTAAGGCGCCAGGAACTGCAAGGGCGCGGCGTCCGATGCCGTCGCCGAAACGACGGTCGTGTACTCCATGGCGCCGTGCTCGCGCAGCTTATCGACCACCGAGGCCACGGTGGACTGCTTCTGGCCGATGGCCACGTAGAAGCAGTACA
>CAZTTW010000973.1:0-2357 GCA_964616265.1 uncultured Myxococcales bacterium
CCCTTCATGCTGGCATTGCCGCTTTCCACGGCGCGGTTGTTCCGCTCGATCGGATTCCAGGCTCCCAAGAAAGGTAAGAGCGCCACCAGCGCGATGGCGGCCTTGGCGCTGCCCTGCGGCACCGACTTCTTGCCATTGCGTCGGCGGTCGCTCATGCACGTCTCGATGAGCAGAAGCAGCAGCGCGGGCAGCAGCAGAATCTCGAAAACCTCGTCGTATTGCTTGACCAAGCGGGTGTCGCTTTCCGTCCGCTTGAGACCCGCCAAGGCGGCTTCGATGGCTTCCACGCCGAAGTGTTTGGCATCGGCCCGCAAATAGCCACCGCCCGTCTTCGCCGCAATCTGCGACAGCAGATCCTCGTCCAAGCGCGAGGTCACGTACTTGCCTTCGCGGTCCTTGATGTAGCCGGCCGCTTGTTCGCCCTCGGCCAGCTCGGGCACCAGCTCGCCCGAGCGCGACCCGATGCCCACCGCGAACACCTTGATGGCCAGCTTGGCGGCTTGCTCGGCGGCTTCGAGCGGCTGACTCTCCGTGTCTTCGCCATCGGTCAGCAGTAATATGACTTGGTCGCGCGTCTCGCCGCCGCTTTGCCGCAGCCGCGACAGCATCTCGATGGCAGAGGTCAGCGCCCGGCCGATGGCGGTTCCTCCGACCGGCATGTCGGACGGAGACAAGTCCCGCCAGAACAGTTTCACGGCGTCGTAGTCGGTGGTCGGCGGATAGGTCAGGGTCTCGCCGGCAAAAGCCACCAGGCCCACGCGATCGCCCGACAGCCGATCCATCAGACTTTCCAGCTCGCGCTTCGCGCGCTCCAGCCGGGACGGGTAGATATCCTTGGCCAGCATGGACTTGGAAAAGTCGAGCGCCACGATGAGGTCGAGTCCTCGCTGCTTTTCCAGACGAGCGCGTCCGCCGGCCTGGGGTCGCGCCAGCGCCAATCCGACGAGGCCAACGACCAGACACAGAAGAGCGCCACGCACCACTTTGCGCGGGACCGACGTCATGGCCGACATGCGCCCGATGAGCGTGGGATTGCCCAAGCGATTGAGCGCGCGACGCCGTGCCGCGAACGCCACGCCGTAAGCCAGGACCAAGCCCGGTACCAGCAAGAGCAGCCACAGCAAATGAGGATGCGCCAGTCTCACGGCAACCTCCGCAAGCGGCTAAGCCGCAACAACATGTCGAACAGCAGCGCCGCGAACGCGGGCCACAAAAAGCTCGGGTAAAGCTCGGCCCACAGCACGCCGCGGTCCTTGATGCGCGATTTTTCCAGATCTTCGAGAATGCTTTGGAAGCGCTTGACGAGAGCGCTGGTGTCGGTCGCCAGGTACGGCGACCCGCCGGTCATGGATGCGATTTCTTCGAGCAGCTTGGGGTTGACCGGGTAACGGCGGCCGCCTTGCGCGTCGTCTTCCTCGGCGGCGTTTCCGCCCGAGCCGGCCAGGATCGTGTAGATCTTCACGCCCAATTTCTGCGCGAAGGTCGCCGACTGGATGGGCGAGATGTTGCCTGCGTTGTTGTCACCGTCGGTGAGCAGAATGATGACTTTGGACTTCGCCTCGGACTTGCGCAGCCGGGCCAGCGCCACGCCAAGACCGTTGCCGATGGCCGTGCCGCGTCCGTCGACGATGCCGGAGCGCAGATCGGCGACCATGCGCAGGAGCGTCCCGTGGTCGAGCGTCAGGGGCGCATAGGTGTACGCTTCGCGGCCGAAGATGACCAAGCCGATGCGATCGCTGGGCCGCCGGCGCACGAAATCTGCGATGACCGCCTTCGCCGCTTCCAGGCGGTTCGGCGTCAGATCGCGCTCTTCCATGGAGCCCGACATGTCCAGCGTGACGACGATGTCGATGCCTTCCAGCTCCAGGTTGTCTTCGCGGGTCGAAGTTTGCGGCCGGGCCAGCGCCAGCCCGAGCAGCAGGAGCGTGAAAAGGCGCAGCGCCGTCGGCAAATCGCGCAGACGCGCCATCAGCCCCTTTCGTTGCGCCCCGAGCTCGCTGGCCCGCGAGTGCACCAAGAAGGCCGGCCGGCTGCGACGAATGCCAAGCCAGATAGCGAGGGCGAGCACGACAGGCACGGCCGCGAGCGCGAGTGGATGGGCAAAGCGGAAGGTAATGAGGCCGCGGAACACCCACAGGTAAATAAGCGCCGCCGGAATGCACAGCAGCGCCAGCCAGCGGTAAGGGATCTTGCCAGGAACCACGCCGGGATTAGGCACGAGCCACCTCCACCACGCCGGCCGGGGCCGCGGGATCGACGAGCCGTTTGGTCGCCGCGACGATGCGAATGGCCGTCTCCAGCGCTCCGCGCGCCTGCTCCGTCGACGGCGAGACCTTGGCGAACTTCACCAGGTCGCA
>CAZTTW010000974.1:0-2349 GCA_964616265.1 uncultured Myxococcales bacterium
GGGCAGAAGGCAATTCGTTAATGGTCGGATCGTGAATCTCACGTGTCACCTGGGGATTGGGGTTGATTCGATTTGAAGAGCGGAGCTCCTCGCCGATTGCTATCGACTAGCTCGGCGAGCGGGTCTTCTCCGGGATGACTGATCGAGCGGTTCCTGAACGCGCAGATTAGTTCATGGTGAACGAGAAACGTTTGTGCAGGGTTGCCTTCCGGGCATGCCAGGCGGAGGAATCCCAAAAAATGCGAAGACCCGTGCCAGCACTTGCGTCCGGCGGTTGCATTGTCGTGGTTAAGTCAATGCGCAAATCAGGGCAGCGTCAGTCCGCCTGATTTCAGGAAAGCACCAGCGTGCGTCCGCATGAAGAGCTGCCCGTCGGCGTCGTAGTCGTTCGTCACCGATGCCTGCGCCGTGGCGGCCAGCCCACACAGGACCATGCTGACGCCGGCCTGGGCGAGAGATAGGCGATGCCCGGCACCCGACACGCCGAAGATCCACTCGACCCGATTGTCGCGGTAACCGCCGCGCGCCTGGCCCACGTTGTCGGCGTCGAGGTGATTGGAATTACCGACGGGAACTTCCCATAGCACCCAACGTCGCGCGGCCCGCTGGTTCCACAGGGTCAGCCACGCCAAGTAGCGTGTGAAGCTACGCGTGCTCGCGGACGCGGCATCCGAGGCATCCCACCAAACATCCTTGCCCAGCACGAGCTTGGAGTAGTCGAAGTCGTCGTCAGAAACATGCTGCGACAGCAGATCGTAGGTGTCGCCGGTGGCGTTCGGCCAAAGGCCCATGGGGCCCAGGAACGCCCACGCTCGATCCACCTCGGGTGGCAGGGGCACGCCGCTGTCCACGTAGAGAACGTCAAGTCCCGATGCCCATGGCGCCACGTCGATGGCCAACTTCGCGTTCATCGCGCCAACCGAATGGCGCAAGCGCAGAAAAGCCAGGCCCCAACCCGCGACGGTGTTGGGCAAATCGGCAAGCTCTGCAACTCCACTGGAGGCCACGGCGGCGCTCGCCGTCGGGTCGTGGCGAACGCCGATCTCGATGTATCCAAAGGCCGTGTTCTCCAGCAGCACCACCACCGGTTTGCCGAAATCCCGCACCCGCTGCATCAACAGTTTGAAATGCGCGAAGTAGGTCGCCATGGTCGTGGCGTCCTGGATCTTGAGCACATCATCGCTACCCGGCGTGCCCATGAGCTCGATGTATGCCAACACCGGGACTTCGCCGTGCGCGTCGGCCTCGTTCATGTACGTGGTCGCCCACGCGCCATCGTCGCTTTCGGTACCGAAATTGTTGCTCCATCCTCTCGCAAAAAAGCGGAAGCGTGCGTCCCAGGGCACACCGCTCGATCCCATCCATGTGTCGCCGTGCTCGGCGTAAAGCCCGACCATCAGTCGCCGGGGCAAGCCATCCGGCACGCTGCCAGCCGTGGCGGAAGAGACGGTGCGATCCACCGAGCCGAGCAACTCGCCGCCGCCGCATGCATTCGCGACGAGCGCCGCAAGACAAAGGCAAAGACGACAAAGACAACCGGCTTTCATGGCCACTCCAACGCAAGCGAAAGACCGGGGCGCACGGTGTAGGGCTGAACAATAGCGGCGGTGCCGTCGATACCCGAAACATCGTAGTGCCGCTTGACCGGATCCCATTCCACCGACGACGCGAGCGATAGCCCAAGTTGCCTCCCCAGCTCAACCGTCGCGCGCAGCTCGGCACGCAGCACGGTGACCGCGGTCCAATGCGCGTTCGTCAGCGTGGCCACGCCGAGCTGTCCTTGGCGTGGCTTCACGTGGACGGCGTCCACGCCACCGCCCAGCCCAGCCGCCAGGGATGCGAGCGCCCCCAGCCGCTCTCGCAGTTCGGCACCCAGGCGCAGAGCAACGGTCTGCAACTCAGCGCCCACGTCCGCACTGACCTCGTCCTGTGGCAAAACATACTGCCCGCTGGCACCGAGACCGATGTCGCCTGCGTGGGTTGGCCTGGAAATGGACCACCGCAGCCCTGGGCCGTGCGCCAGGGCAATCTGCGGCGAGAAGAGTTGCGCCTGGTAAGAGACGCCAAAGCTTTGTCGGTGCTCAGTGCGAGCCGGCTTGGGGGTGCTCTGAGCGCGTGCCGCCAGCGCTGAGTCCGCCTCGGCTCGACTCATCCCCAGACGCTGGTTTTCCAAGAGCGCCGTCACCGACGATTCCACCATCTGCGCGACGGTCTCGCGGGCGACTTCATCAGGCCAGGTCGGCAGCGCCGCCTCGCGGACTAGGAAGCGCTGGGCCCGCTCATCCGCGATGGTGATGCGGGCTTGTCCCGTGGGCGCAACTTCGATCCACACGCGCGCCGCCACACCGG
>CAZTTW010000975.1:0-2346 GCA_964616265.1 uncultured Myxococcales bacterium
GTGACCGGATCCGCGGAGACCAGAGGAACCTTCAGTCCTCAAGGGACCGACCACACGCCGCTAAGCGAGCTGCTCAGGACCTGGCTTGACGGATTTCACACGTTCGCGACGGCGTCCGTGCAGTGGCCCAAGGAACCCGCGAGACTGCAAGAGCCGCCCTCGGTCCACGTCGAGCTGGCCCCGAAGCTTGACCCGGCCAGATTGCACGCTTGTTTCTTGTGGCTGCAGGCGGACTGCGTCCCCGAGACATCCGTCGGCCATTGTCAAAGGTCTCCACGTTGAAACGAAGGGAAGGAAAGTTCCTACGTCTGGTATACCCAAAAAACGGATAACTAGAGTCCGTTTTCCGAAGCAGCGGCGCAGTCACGACGAACGACGAACGAAAGGGACAGCAGAGTCGGGCCTTTCGCGTCACCGCACGACCACCGGTTCACCCGGATCGAAAAAGGGTCCGGACTTTCGCCCGAACCCCTTTTGAATGCGTTCAGTCCGTGTCGCTATTGGTACAGGAACACGACTTCGACGCGATGGTTGCTGGCGCGCCCGGCTGCGGTGCGGCCATCGCCGACCGGCTCGGCGCCGCCCTGCCCGCTCGCCATGATACGGCGGACGTCCACGCCACGAGCGACCAAGGCATTGTACACCGACTGCGCGCGCGCGCCCGACATGGCGAGCAGCGAGGACTGCGGCGCGCCCCTGCTGTCCGTGTGGCCTACGACCTGCACCGGGAAGTCCTGGTATTCCTTCTTCTTGATGAGATCGGCGATCGGGCCAAGCACGGTGTCGCGGCCGGGTCCTATCACGGTCTGCTTCTTGATGAAGAGCGTGTCGGCCGGGATGGCGATGATGATGCGCTGGAGCGATCCACGAACGTCGCGACGGACGCTCACGCCTGGGATGCGCGTCGCATCCGCGTAGAGCCCGTCGGCCTTCTTGCGGTTCTCCTCCGCGGCCGAATCGCGCGTGTAGCTCGGCTTGGCAGCAGCGGCAGCGTCGTCGGCCGTCTTCTTGGCGATGGCCGCGCTCGACTGTGCCTGCTGCATTTGGCCTGCTTGCATTTCGGTCTGCGCCTTGGCCAAAATGTCCTTGGCCGATTGGTACAGCTCAGGAGCGTACTTGCTCGCGTTCACGGTCTCGGCCGTCTTGAGCGCCAGCTCGGCGTCGGACACCTTGTCCGTCGTTTCGCCGCGCAGCTTTTCCTGCGCCAGCTTTTCCTCGTTGGAGCGCTTGTCGGCGGCCATCTGCCCCTCGAGCGCCTTCATCGCCTCGTCCTTCTGCAGCTGCTTGTTCAAAAGGCCGATCTTCTCGTTCATGTCGTCGAGATCCTTTTGGACCCTTTCCTGCTCCTCCGCCGTGGCCTGCAGCGTGTCTTCCGCCTCGGCGATACGCGCGTTCGACCTGTCTTGATCCGCGAGCGCAATGGCATGGTTGAAATAGATGGTGCCAATGAGCGCATGGTTGACGGACTCGTTCAAATCGTTGCTCTGCCACTTCTCGGTCGCGGCAGTGAAAGCCTTGTCGCCCTTCTTGCACAAGTCGGGTGCTTTCTTTCGCGCTGCCGGAATGTCCGAGGAATTGCGCAATCGTTCGAGCGTGTCTAGCTCGCGCGGCTTCGGCGGCGTGGCGCAGCCGACGGAAAGCATGCCGACAGCAAGAACGAAAAGCAGGGACGTGCGAAACGACATAGCCATGGTGAATCTCCCGGGAACAACCGTTTTCATACTTTGCCCTCCAGGCGCGCCTTCTGAATCTTGGCGTTTTCGAGAGCCTTCTTCGTGCGCGCGAGCTGGCTGCGGGCGCGCTTCACTTCGTCCTCTTTCGCCGTCGCCTGCGCCGCCAACTTGGCAGCGTTGAGACGCTGACGAACCATATTGGCCTGCGCCTCGCAGCGGTCGAGCACGATGCGGACGTCCTCGTATTTTTCCTGCGACCGCAACGTCCAGGCGTTGTCCAGCCAAGCGCGCATCATCGTCAGATCCGTCGTCACGGCCTTCTGATCGTCTTGCCGCTCAAGATCGTTGGTCGTTTGCTTGAGGTAGTCGATCTGCCGCTGCAAATCGTCGGCCTCTCCTGCCCGTGCCATGACCGGCACCGCCAGGAAGGCCAAAAATAGGAACATGGTCGCGTATCTAGTCATGTTTTCCTCGTCTGGTTGCGCTGCGGGGCTATTTCACGGTTAGATCCTCGCCTCGTCAACTCGAAAAGTGCCACCTCGACGAGATCCTCACACGACCCTTGACTCGGACACCGCCCTCACGGCATACCTTTGCCTCCTCGCAAGGGGAAACGGTGGGCGTAGCTCAATGGTAGAGCATCGGATTGTGGATCCGAGGGTTGGGGGTTCGA
>CAZTTW010000976.1:0-2343 GCA_964616265.1 uncultured Myxococcales bacterium
GTCCGGCGCCATCTCCGGCGTGCTGGGCGCCTACTTGATTCTCTACCCGCGGGTGCGGGTGCACGTCTTCGTTGGGTTCTTCCTTCTGTCGCTGCCCGCGTATTTCGTCCTGCTCATGTGGATCGGCCTGCAATTGCTCTCGGGCCTGCCCCAACTCACGAGCATTCATCACGTCGCTTCGACGGGTGTCGCCGTGTGGGCCCACATCGGCGGATTCTTCATCGGTGTTCTGTTCGTCAAACTCTTCGAAAACCGCGAGATGGTCGCCGCGCGCACGTACATCCGGCGGCGCAACTATCCTACGCACTGGTAAAGGGATCTCCGCGTGGCGAGCTCAGCATTTCGCACGGCCCTGGCGTTCCTCCTCCTTCTTTGTCTCGGCCAAACCGCATGGGCGGACGAGCGCGCTTGTCGGGAACCGGCCGAGACGCGCATTTGGGTGGCGCCGCTCGCGCCCAGCGCGGGGACGCCGCTGCACATTCTGGTGGTCAGCGAAAGTATCCAGGACGGCGACGTTCGCATCGTCGTCAAGGGTCGGGCCGACGAGAAGCTGCCGACTTCGCGCCGAGGCGGGCCGCCGTTCAGCTTTGGCGCCGAGCTGCGCGCGCCAGCCGCCGGCACCGTGCGCGTCGAACTCGTCAAGAACGGCGAGACCGTCACCTGCCGCCGCGTTTCGGTCGCGCCCAAAGGACACGCCACGCCGGCGCCGCGGCTCGATACGCCGGGTGCTTGGCGCGCGACTGAGGAATGGAGCCGCACTACGGAGAACTTCTTCTCTGCGTGGATTGAGCGCATGTTCGATGCTCCGCCGGAAGAATCGCTCGGTTTCCCGTCGCTGGCACCGGTGCTCCACGATCCTGCGCGTAATTTCTTGTGGGGCTACCTCGGCCTGCGCGAAGACGATCCGAAAAATCGCGACATTCCGCGCGCCGTTCCCGATTGCGCCGATCTGCCGTACTACCTGCGCGCCTATTTCGCGTGGAAGCTCGGTTTGCCCTTCGCCCTGCGCGACTGCGATCGCGGCAAGACGGATCGCGCACCGGTGTGCGGCCCCATCCTGCACAACGAGCAAGCCGACGAGAACATCAAGGGGAGCGGCGCCCTCGAACGTTTTCGTAGCTTTCTGCGCGTGCTCGCCAACCGCGTGCATTCCGGAAGCGCGCGCACGGCGCTCGACGATAATGAAACCGACTTCTATCCGGTCGCGCTGACACGAACGGCGCTGCGGCCGGGAACGATCTTCGCCGATCCGTACGGCCACGTGCTGATGGTGGTGGCCTGGGTTCCGCAGACGACCGAACACGGTGGATTGCTCTTAGCGGTGGACGGACAGCCCGACAATTCCGTCGGACGCAAGCGGTTCTGGGAAGGCACGTTCTTGTACGCCAACGACGTGAAGAGCGCCGGACCGGGTTTCAAAGCATTCCGGCCCATCGTACGAGGCGCGGACAAAGCCTTGGTTCCGTTGTCCAACAGTTCGCTTGCGTCGGATCCGCGATTCGCGCCGTTTTCCACCGAGCAAGCCCGCCTCGATCGCGAATCGTTCTATGCCCGTGTCGCCCAGCTCATCAATCCGTCGGGACTCGACGCACGCACCGCTTATGCCGAGACCATGAACGCTCTCGTCGAGCAGCTCACCACACGCGTCGGTTCGGTCGACAACGGCGAGCGCTACATGCGCGACAAGCACAATCCCGTCGTGCCCATGCCCGTCGGAGCAAAGATTTTCGAAACCACGGGGCCGTGGGAAGACTACGCGACGCCGTCGCGGGACATGCGCCTTCTGATTGCGTTGCGCGTGCTCACGGGCCTGCCCGCGCGAATCGTGGAACATCCCGAGCTGTTCATGCTCGGCGGTCACAAGCCCGCCGAGGTGCGCGCCGAGATCGAGGCGCTGCATGAAAAGCAAATTCACGAGCGCTCCATCGCCTACCAGCGCAGCGACGGGTCCACCTTCCGTCTCACGATTGCCGACATCCTGGCTCGACGAGCGGCCTTCGAAATGGCGTACAACCCCAACGACTGCGTCGAAATCCGCTGGGGCGCCAGCTCGGCAGCGCCCGATTTCGGCACCTGCCAGCGACATGCTCCCGACGAGCAGCGCGCACGGATGCAGGAATACCGCGCCTGGTTTCACGAAGCCAAACGGCCGCTACGCTAACCTCGAACGCCTACGATGTGCGCGCAGACGCACTTCTGCCCACGAACCTGTTTGCGCTCTGTGAAATGTTTTTCTAGTGCTGCCGATACATGTCTTATGATCGGCACGAAAAGACTAATGATCTTGTATGGCCGAGTCCTTGCAGACGGAGACAACGGGGTAGCATGAGAATTCGGCGCACG
>CAZTTW010000977.1:0-2339 GCA_964616265.1 uncultured Myxococcales bacterium
GCACGGATGAGCTGGCGCAAGCGGCGGGCGAGATCGCTTGGGAACGCTACCCCGATCCGACGGCGCGCGCATTGCGGACTGCAATTGCGGCGCACATGGGCGTGACCACGGACGAGATCGTCGTCGGGGCAGGGTCGGATGAGCTCATCGCTTTGCTGCTCACGGCCCTGTCACGGCCGCGTGGGAATGGGCCTGCGACCGTGCTCACGACCAGCCCGACCTTCGTCATGTACCGGCAGAATGCGCGCGTACGCGGGCAACGGGTCGTCGAAGTCGCGCTCGATGACGACTGGGATCTCCCCGTCGCGGCGCTCGACCAGGCCATCGACGAGTCGAAGCCGAACGTGGTCTTCATCGCCAGCCCGAACAACCCGACCGGGACGCTGGCCGATGCACGGCGACTCGAACACGTCATCGAGCGCGCCACAGACGCCCTGGTCGTCATCGACGAGGCGTACGTCGACTACGCCGCTCGCGATCACCTCGACCTTTACCGTCGATATGCCAACGTCGCTATTCTGCGAACGCTTTCCAAGGTGGGGTTTGCGGCTCTGCGGGTAGGCTACCTCGTGGCGCGCCCCGAGCTCGCGGTTGCCATCGACAAGGCGCGTTCGCCTTACAATCTGCCCGCGGTGTCGCAGCGCTTGGCGACCTTGGTGCTGACCCGGTTTGCGGACGAGGTCGGGGCGACCGTGCGTAAGGCGGTCGCGGAGCGCGAACGCATGGCCGCCGCGCTTGTCGAGCTAGGTGTTGGGCTGTCGCGCAGCCAGGCCAATTTCCTGTGGATCCGAACGCCGGTCCCAGCCGACGACGTACACTCCGAGCTCGGTAAGCGCGGCATTCTGGTTCGCAGCTTCCACCTGCAAGGCGGACGACTCAGTCACCAGCTGCGCGTGACGGTAGGCCAGCCGTTCGAGAACGATCGCTTTCTCGCGGCGATGGTAGAAATCCTGCGGCGGTGACCCTCATCCCGCTTCGTGGGTACCTGGCACCCGACGTCCGGAAACATCACGTACAACTGCTCGGGGACGACCCAGACGGACCCTGTCGTCGACAACCTGACCTGGGGTGCCGGGGTTGGGGCCGACCTGGTTCAAACCAGCGGAACGTGCGTGTTCAAGGCGAATGTCACCGCCAGCACGGCCTCGGCGCTACCTAGCCAAAGCTGCACCGAAGTCTCGGGCACGGCCACTGTTCTTCTCTCGGTCGCCGCCTACACGTTCTCACTCAGCGCAGACGGCACGACCGCCACGGAGAGCGCGTCGGGCACCGCAACGCTCACCGAGTCAGGGCTGACGGCCACATGTACCTTCTCGGGCCTGGCCAGCTACCAAAAGATCGCCAACTAGCGAGCGTCCGACGGTGACGCCATCGGCTTGCCACCAGGCCGATGGCTTGTGGCGTGGGCAGGTTCTTGGTCCGTAGGCCGTTTCGCCGCGCGCGGTAGGGTTCCCCGTGGACGATGCGCTCTTCTGCTCGTCTGTCGCGCAGGTGTTTGAACATCGTCGCAGCAGTCCCAGCTGACGGCCAGTTCGCACGAGCCCGGTACCGCGTGGCCAGGCGATCCCGGCCACGCGTACGAAAGCGGTCTTACTTCGCCTTGCCTTGATTGGCGACGGCGTTCATGGCGGCGGCGATGGCGGCCTGGTCGCCGAGGTAGTAGTGCTTGATGGGCTTGAGGTCGGCGTCGAGTTCGTAAACCAGCGGAATGCCCGTCGGGATGTTCAGCTCGACGATTTCGCTTTCGGGAATGTTGTCGAGGTACTTCACGAGCGCGCGCAGGCTGTTGCCGTGGGCGGCGATGATCACGCGCTTGCCGGTCTTGATGGTCGGCGCGATGGTCTCGTGCCACATGGGCAAGAAGCGCGCGACGGTGTCCTTCAGACACTCGGTGAGCGGCAGCTCGGTCGGCTTGAGGCCGGCGTAGCGGCGATCTTTGCCGGGGTAGCGCTCGTCGGTCTTTTCGAGGGCGGGCGGGGGGATGTCGTAGCTGCGGCGCCAGACCTTGACCTGCGCTTCGCCGTACTTGGCGGCCGTCTCGGCTTTGTTCAGGCCCTGCAGGGCACCGTAGTGGCGCTCGTTCAGGCGCCAGTCGCGGTGGACCGGGATCCACTGCAAGTCCATGGCGTCGAGCGCGAGCCACAGGGTGCGGATAGCGCGCTTGAGCACCGAGGTGAAGGCGATATCGAAATCGAACTTCTCGGCCTTGAGCAGCTGGCCGGCCGCTTTCGCTTCTCCCAGGCCCTTCTCGGACAGGTCACAGTCGTACCAACCCGTGAAGCGATTCTCGCGGTTCCATTCACTTTCGCCGTGCCGAAGCAGCACCACTTTGTACATGT
>CAZTTW010000978.1:0-2337 GCA_964616265.1 uncultured Myxococcales bacterium
ACGGCACGTACGTTATTCAGAACAAGGTGCTTCGTCCGGGGGAGAAGTTCCGCCTCGTGCTGGGCAAACAGCAGGCCTGGGTCGCCCTTAAGTAGGACTTCAACTATGGGCGCTAGCGTGGAAACGGCGAGAAAGGCGATCGACTGGAAGGTCGCAACATTACTCGGTGTCGCCGCTGCGGTTCTAGGCAGCGGAGGCGTTGTGGTCTGGAAGCGCTTCGCGGCGGCTGCGAAGCCAGCACCGGTCACCCCAACGGTGGACGAAACTCGGCTGCTGGCCAAGGCGGACCAAGAACGAATGCGGGCGGCGAACGATGCTACGAAACTTCGGCAAGCTGATCTCGCCTCTGGCTATCAGGTTGACGTTGAAGGCAACTTGACCGGACCGGCTGACACTCGCGATCTGCCGAGCAACAAGTCTCTCGACGAGATCGAGGCTGGCGGCGCGGACAAGGCGAAGGCGGAGATCGCCAAAGAGGTCCGGGCACGGGGTGCGGTCGCGGACCGCAACGAAGGCGCGAGCGGCGGTGCCGATGACAAGGCCCAGCGAGCAGACCTCGAGAAGTCCATGCTCGGATACAGCACCGTGAAGGCAGCCAAATGGGCGGCGCGCCGGCCGGATCTTGGCGAAGACCGCGAGGCGGATCGCGCCGAAAAGGGGCCTAGCAAGAACTCTACCTCGGACTTCCTGGCGGACGCCGACAAGAGGTTGGCAGCATTGAAGGAGAGCCCGACCGCGGCTGGTCCACAGCCGGCTGGTGTGGCCGGTGCGGGACCGTCACGGGCAGGCAACGACTTGATGCCTGCAGAATCGCAGGCGCAGCCGCTCGAAGCTGGCGCCGTCGGCGATATGCGAATTGGTGGCCACGTCGGCGCGGATCAGACCGTTCGACAGGGAAAATTCCTTGATTGCGTCCTCGTCAACGAAATCCGCGCTGATTTGATGGAGTCACCGGCGATCGCCATGGTCTCGCGCGACTTCGTCTCGTTGGACGGGACGTACGTCCTCATTCCGGCGGGCGCCAAGCTCGTTGGAGCCGCGGGCCGCGTTCAGAATCTGCAACAGGCGCGCGTCTATGTGCGCTTCGATCGCGTTCTCTTCCCCGACCAGCGAAGCGCGTACTTCCCCACGCGGAAGCTGCCTGCCGTGGACGGTCGGGGTGCGGTCGGCGTCGAAGGCGACGTGGACCGTCACTTCATGTTGATGTTCGGCAGCGCCGTTATGCTGGGGCTACTAGACGGATTGGCAGCGGCGGTCGAAGGCGCCAACAACTCGGCCGTTCCAACGGCTCGCGAGCTCATCATGGCACGCACGAGCATGAACCTGTCTCAGGTCGTGAGCGGCATTCTGGCTCGCTACGGGAATGTCGTTCCGACGATTACGGTGGAGGCGGGCGCGACGATGAAGGTGTTCTTTGCCGAAGATGTCCGGATGAGCCCCTACATGCTGGCGCGGGACCTGTCGTGGGTGAGGGCGGAAAGGCGGTAATGATGGCTGCCGTCGGTCTGTTGATGCTTCTCGTGCTTGCGGCGCCTGCCGCAGAAGCCGCCTCGTTGAAGGCACTGCTTTCGCCCGAGCAAGCCAAAGAGCTGGCGATGAAGCTCGCCGAGCGGCGCCCGTTTCTCGATTCAGTCGAGGCCAACTCCCGTCAGGGCCGGCAAACCATGGGGCTCTTCTTCAAGGACGACGACTACCGCGTCCTTGCCGGAAATCCGGTCTTTGGCTACTGGAACGCGGACGGGTTCAGGTGGACTGGCAATCGTGTCTCCTGGCTCGGGATTTCTTCGGTCGGGAAGTCCTGCAAGGCAATCTCACCCAGGGCGTGGGATCTTGCCTTCGGTTACGTCGCCGAGAAGCACGGCCTAGTCGTCGAAAAGGCCGCTCCTCTGCGTATTCAAGGCGCGTGCGTGTGGGCCGTTTCCGAGACGTCGCCCAAAGCTCCGGTGCCGGGCGTGGTCATGGAGATGCGTCTGGATAGCCCGTCGGGGACGTTCCGTTGGCGCTATTCGCGAGCCAATCCCACCATCGAAGGCGCCATAGGCGCCGCAGTGGAACTGCCCATTCTCATCGGCACGAAGATCAACCAGGAAGGAGGCAGCGCCCATGCTGACTGAAGCCGGACGCCTGGGACGTACCGTCGGCTGGAGCGACGCTCTCCGGACTGCGCTGTTTCCGCTCCTCGGCCTCATCGACGACGTCCGCATCACCGAGATCGAAGCAAACGGCTTCGACGACGTTTGGGTAAAGGGCTCGCCTTGGTCGGGCCACCGCAAGACCAACGTGTCGTGGGCCTCGAAGGAGGATTTCCGCCTGGCCTGCATCCGAGCCGCCGAGGTT
>CAZTTW010000979.1:0-2331 GCA_964616265.1 uncultured Myxococcales bacterium
CGTCCTGGGCAATCGAGAAGCAGCCGTGGCGCTTGAGTAGGCGCAGGCCGAGCGTGCCGTCGCTGCCCATGCCCGTGAGAATGACCGCCATGGCTCGTCCCGGAAGATTCATGGCCGCCGAACGAAACAAATAGTCGACGGCTGGACGGCAGTTGTTTTCCGGCGGGTCGTCGGTAATTTGAACGCGCGCAACCGCATCCGGCGCAACGACCAAGCGCATGTGTCGACCTCCCGGAGCAATCAGGACGTGCCCCGCCAAGAGCTTCTCGCCATCGGCTGCTTCGCGAACCTGCAAGCTGCAGCGACTTGACAGACTCTCGGCCAAGGACTGCGTGAAGATGGGCGGCATGTGCTGAACGATCGCGATGGGCACGCCGAGATCCGCGGGTAGAAGAGGCAAGAGCCTGGTTAAGGCTGCCGGGCCACCCGTCGACACGCCGATGAGCACCAGGTCGGCTGGTCCCAAGCGGCCGGGCGACGAACGCATCGTCCCCGGTGGCGGTGGCGCGGCGGGCGCAAGCGTCGAAGCGGTGGCAGTGAACCCGCTGCCCGCCGCAGGGCCCGAGGTCCGCAGGATGTCGTGGATCTGCCGCCTGTGCGCCAGCGCGCGCAGGCGCGGCGACAGCTCGCGAATCATCATGGCCTTGCTCTCGGCGGCGTCCTTCCCCTGCGGCTTGGTCAGGAAATCGAACGCTCCACCCTGGAGGGCCTGCATCGTCAAGCGCCCGCCCCGCATGGTCACGGCGCTGATGACCATCACCGACGTCGGGCTGCCGGCCTGCTTGAGCGCCTGCAAGACTGCAAGGCCGTCCAGCTCCGGCATCTCCATGTCGAGCGTGAGCAAGTCCGGCTTGAGCTCTAGAACCTTCTGGACGGCGATCTTTCCGTTCGGCGCCGATCCTACGACCTGAACATCGGGGATGGCGGTTAGGGCGTCGGTGATCGCGCGGCGAAACACCAGAGAGTCGTCTGCGACCAAAACCCGAAGTGCCATGCGCGCCTCGTCCTACCGGGTTGCACAAACCGCCTCAGCAAGGTCGGCTTCGTCGCGCATCGAAGTCACGATGGACTCGCCACGCCTTTGTCGCCGTCTCCGTCGAGAGTAAGAACCTTGTCGAGGTCAAGCATGGCCACGATACGCTCCCCATGGCGAAAGACCCCGAGCATGCGATGGCTCTGCGCCGAGCGCACGTTCTCGGGCGCCGGCCCGATGGACTCCGCGTCGATGGTGAGCACGTCCTGCATGGTATCGACTACCAGCCCCACCCGCTCGCCGCACCACTCGACGATGATGATGCGCTTTTCCCCCGACAGATCCAGATTGCCGAGCCCGAGTCGCGCCGACAAATCGATGACCGTGGAAATGTGACCGCGCAGGTTCATCACGCCAATCACACAGGCCGCCGCGTGATGCACCGGAGTGACCGTGGTCAAGCGCACGACTTCTTGGACCATGGAGGTATCCATGCCGAAAAAAGAACCTGACACCATGAAAGTGGTGACGAGCAGTTGGTGACGATCGGCAGTGGCTGTCGACGTGGGCATGGCTATTCCGTCTATTTCATCTAGGTGCTAGGCGCGAAATTGGGCGACCCGGTCTTTGAGTTGCTCGGCAAGCGTCGAAAGCTCACTCGCTCCGGTCAGCACTTGCTCGGCGCCGGTGACCAGCGATGTGACGGTAGCGTTCACGTTGGCGATGTCCTTGGCGATCTCCTGCGAAACGCTGGCGGTCTGGGCCACGCGCTCGTTCGCGTCCTTCATGCCGGTGCTCGCCTGCGCGATGTTGGTCGCAACGTCCTTGGTGACCGTCGACTGTTCTTCGATAGCCGCGGCGATCGACGACACGATCTCGCCGACTTCCTTGATGACCTCGGCGATCTTCTCGATGTCGCCCATGGCGCCGCCGGTCGACGCTTGGATGCTGGAAATCTTGCTCTTGATGTCCTCGGTGGCAGCCGCGGTCTGTTGCGCAAGCTCTTTGATTTCGTTGGCCACGACCGCGAAGCCCTTGCCGGCCGCACCTGCGCGGGCTGCTTCGATGGTCGCATTGAGCGCGAGCAAGTTCGTCTGCGCCGAGATGCTGGTGATGGTTTCAGTGACCTTTCCGATGTCCTGGGCCGCGCGACCGAGATCGCGCATCATGGCCGAAATGGCCTCCGCCTGGCTGGTGGCCTGGCCGCTGATCGAGCGCGCCTTCTCCGCATTCGAGGCGATCTCGCCGACCGTCGCGCTCATCTCTTCCGTGGCGGTGGCAACGGAGGTCAGGTTGGTTGTCGCTTGCTCCATCGCTGCCGCGACCGAGGTCGTGTTGGCACTCGACTCTTCCGCCGC
>CAZTTW010000980.1:0-2325 GCA_964616265.1 uncultured Myxococcales bacterium
AACGGCAGCGCTGGGCACTATCTCGCTGGCGATCGTTCCGGGTGACTTGGCTCCCGCCGATCAGAAGACCGACCGGGCAGCCATCGTGGCTGCGGCCGATGCCTACATGGCGATCCTCAAGCAGCGCGGCTTTCGTGTTCCCATCGATTGGGGCAAGGAGAACAAGGCGCCGTGGGGCTCGAACTCGTTCCTGCTCATCAACTTGGTGATCCTTGGGCTGGCGCAGGACTTCACTGACGGCCGCAAATATCTCAACGCAGTCGCGGCGGGCATGGATTACATCCTTGGCCGCAACGTCCTCGACCAATCCTACGTCACCGGCTACGGCAGCAAGCCTCTCATCAATCCTCACCATCGTTTTTGGGCTTACCAGTCGAACAACAAATACCCGCACGCTCCGGCGGGGGCGGTTTCGGGCGGTCCCAACTCGGGGTTGCAGGATCCTTACGTGAAAGCCGCGAACATGGTCGATTGTGTCGCCGAGCGCTGCTTCGCCGACAACATCGAATCGTGGGCGACCAACGAGATCACCATCAACTGGAATGCACCGCTCGCCTGGGTCCTGTTCTATCTCGACGAAAAGGGATCGGTCGCGAAGGCCAGTAAGTAAGTCGATCAATCTAGCGGGCGCGCTAAGCTTGCGTGCGGAGCGCCCGTGTCCAAACGCAAGCCGCCACCCTCCAAGCCCGAGCCCGCAGCATCGCGGATGTGGCTGGGTCTAAGCGCGGAGGAGCGGCAGCTCTTCGAACGCGAGTTTTCGGGCGTTGCTCCGCTGGGCGGAACCGATCGTGTGCCGGTCGCGCCGAAGCCCTCGGCGGAAAAGCGCCTTTCGTCCGAGGCAAGCAAGCGTGAAGGAAAGACCCTCACGCTTGCGAGCGATGCCGATAGGATCGAGGGCGCCAGCTACGGCGTGTCGCACGAGACGCTGCACAAGCTGGCGCGCGGTCAAATTCGGATTGAGAAGACCTGCGACTTGCACGGCCTGGCCGCTCAGGTAGCCCGCCATACGTGCGAGCGCTTCGTCGTCGAGTCGGCGCGCTCCGGCCTGCGTGCCGTGCTGATCATCTGCGGTCGCGGCTTGCACTCCGGCGACGATGGACCGGTCCTTCGCAACGTCGTGGTCGACGTGTTGCGGTCGGCGCGCCAACACGTGCTCGGCTTTACGTCGCTGCCGCCCGAGCGCGGAGGAACTGGCGCATTGGCCGTCCTGATTCGCCGACCGAACGGCGAGAAGTAGGCGCGAGGCTGCGGCGCAATTCTGTCGGCACCCGGCTCCGCCCCAGGGTAGATTCCTCGCATGTCTGCCGAATCCGCCAACTCCCCATCTCCGTTTCATCGCGACCTTGCCGGGCGCATTCTGCGTATGGGAAAAAAATCCGGGGAGGCATCGCTGACCGGCGCGTTGCCCTCGCCCGATGAAATCGCCGCCATCGTCAACGATTTTCTGTCGGTTGTTCTTCCCGGCACGCGGCGGACGCGTCTGACGGCCCAAATTTCGGACGGGCATGCGCGCGACCGCCTGGCCGAAGTGCTCGCCGATCTTGAAATACGACTCGTCGAGGCTCTGGTTTTGACCGCGCATCGACAAGACGGCAGCAAGGATTCGCGCGGTCGCAAAGCCAAGGCCATCGCAAGGCGTACGCTCGAAGGGTTGCCCGAGGTCCGCGCGATTCTGGCCGAGGATGTCCAGATTGCGTTCGAGGCAGATCCCGCGGCGACGGGACCGGACGAGGTCATTGCCTGCTATCCCGGCCTTTATGCAATCGCCGTCTATCGCGCCGCCAACCGCTTGCTTCACGCCGGCGGCGAGCTCCTGCCGCGCATGATGACCGAGTACGCGCACGGCCGGACCGGCATCGACATCCATCCCGGCGCGACGATTGGATCGTCCTTCTTCATCGATCACGGAACCGGCATCGTGATCGGCGAGACCACCCGTATCGGCCACGCCGTACGCATCTACCAAGGCGTCACCTTGGGCGCGCTGTCGATCAAGCGCCAGAATCCCATCCGCAAGGGTGGCAAGCTGGTCGTTCCGCAACGCCATCCCACCATCGAGGACGACGTCGTGATCTACGCGAACGCGACGATTCTCGGCGGCGACACGGTCATCGGCAAAGGTGCGGTCGTCGGTGCCAACGCGTGGATCACGTACTCGGTACCGCCGAGCCGACGTGTGGGAGGCGGCTGAAAAAGCCACGGGCGTTGGATTCGGCATGCCCATCTCGGAACGGCTCGTAGCGCTGCTGCGCGAAGTGTCTGCAGCGATTATCGAAGCCCAAAAGCCGGTGCGGATTATTCCGTCGCTGGTCTGGGCGGATGAGG
>CAZTTW010000981.1:0-2320 GCA_964616265.1 uncultured Myxococcales bacterium
CTCTCCGTGCGGTTCGCACGAGGCGGGCGCGAGACCGTGGCATTGGCAAACGTCGATCTCGATATTGCGCCAGGGGAGTTCGTGGCCATCCTTGGACCGTCGGGCTGCGGCAAATCGACCTTACTCAATGTGGTCGCCGGCTTCGAGCGCCCGAGCGCGGGTCGCGTCTTGGTCGACGGCGCCCTGGTGACCGCGCCCGGACCGGAGCGTCCCGTGGTCTTCCAGCAACACTCGCTTTTTCCGTGGATGACCGCACTCGACAACGTCGCGTTTGGCCTTCGCATGGCCGGCCACGTGTCGGCGCGCGAGCACGCACGCCACTACCTCGGACTCGTTGGACTCGCCGACTTTCACCATCGCTACCCGCACGAGCTCTCTGGGGGTATGCAGCAGCGCGTGGGCCTGGCGCGCGCCCTCGCCGTCGAGCCGACCATTCTGCTCATGGACGAGCCATTCGGCGCCCTCGATGCGCAAACGCGCGTCTTGATGCAAGAGCAGCTATTGCGACTGTGGGAACGATGGCAGCACACGGTCGTCTTCGTCACCCACGACATCGACGAAGCAATCTTCCTGGCCGACCGTATCGTCGTGCTGGGACTCTTGCCAAACATCCCGCGTGGCGCTTTCGATGTGGCCCTGCCTCGGCCACGCGGTCGCGGCGCCCGCGCGAGCGCGGCTTACCAGGGCCTGTACGATGCCCTCTTCGATCTGATTCGCCAGGAGAGCCAGAAGACGTTCGGCGCCACAGACACGGTGAAGACCTCATGAGGCCACTCGTTCGAGCGGGTCTTCTGGGACTCACGGGGATCGCGGTTCTGCTTGCCGCGTGGACGATCGCCGCGCGCAAGCTCGACAACACCATCCTGCTGCCTCCGCCCACGGCGCTGCTGGCCGGGCTTCGAGAGACGCTGCTCGACGGTACGTTGGTGCGGGATCTCGCGGCGAGCCTCAAGCGCGTGCTGTGCGGATTTGGCCTGGCAGCGACGACCGCGCTGGCTCTCGTGGTTGCAACAGTTTCGTTCCGGCCCATGCGCCAGCTCGTACTCCCAGTTCTGGCATTGCTCCGTCCAATTCCGCCCATCGCCTGGGTCCCCATCGCCATCCTCTGGTTCGGCCTTGGCGATAGCCCGAGCTATTTCGTCACCGCCGTGGCGGCTTTCTTCCCCATCTTCGTCAACTCGCTGGCCGGGGTCGGAATTGTCGAAGAGCAACATCTGCGCGCGGCCCGTTGCTTGGGTGCTGGTCGGCTGGCCCTCATCCGGTTCGTTTACCTTCCCTCGGCGCTGCCCAATGTCTTCACTGGCCTCAAGGTCGGGCTTGGCCAATCGTGGATGGCGGTGGTGACCGCCGAGCTCATCGCCGCGCAATCCGGACTCGGCTACATGATCGAGCTCAATCGGCTGCAGCTCGAAACCCCGCGCGTGCTCGTGGGAATGCTGGTCATCGCGGTGGTGGGCGCACTCATGACTCTAGGCCTCTCGTGGGCCGAAACCTTGCTCTTCCCCTGGAGACAGCAACAGCGCCGCAAAGGAGCGACATGACGAAGAAATGCAGAACGACAGTCTCTTCAATCATCGCCATGGGCATCGCCATGAGCATCACCATGGGCGCGGTTCTTGGGTCCGGCCTCGGGGCGGCACGCGCCGAGCCAGTCAAGGTACGCATAGGCTATGGGACTGCGCTGCACGGCGAGGTGGCCAAGGTTCTCGCCAACACCGATATCGACAAGCGCCACGGGCTGCACGTCGAGGCCACATTTTTCCAGTATGGCCCGCCCCAAATCGAGGCTTTGGTTTCGAAATCAATCGACCTCGCCTTCACTTCCTTGGTGCCTACCGCCAGCTACCTGGTAAAGCGCCCTGGCGCGGTGGTCACCATCGCAAGCTTGGGCACGGCGGCGCATGGACTGCTGGTGCCGGCGACCAGTCCCGTGAAGACGCTACGGGATTTCAAGGGCAAGACCATTGCCGTGGCATTCGGCACCGATTCCTATGTCGACCTTCTTGTCTCACTGAAGGCGATCGGTCTCGTCCGAGACGCCGACGTCAAACTGGTCAACGTGCCTCCGAACGAGCAGCCGGCGGCGCTCGAACAGAAGTTGGCGGACGGGGTGGTCCTGCGCGAGCCCCAGTTGCAAAAGTTCTTGGATCGAGGCGCCAGGGAGATCCAACGCTGGCCGCACCATCTGTGGGTCATCGCACGCGCCGAATTCCTCGCCGAGCACCCGGAAGTCCGCCGGCTGTTGGTGGACGCGCTCGGCGAGGCCGCCGCATATGTGGCTTCTTACCCGAGCCAGGCGGCGGAATGGTTCGCCGAGGAT
>CAZTTW010000982.1:0-2316 GCA_964616265.1 uncultured Myxococcales bacterium
AGCGGCTGGCCGAACGAAGCGCCCAGTCCACGCGCGACATCGGCGCCATCATCGAGAGCGTGCAGAAGGACGTCGGCTCGGCAGTCACGCTGACCGACGAGGTGCTGGTGGGCATGATGGCCTCGATCGATCGCACGTCGACCATCATCGCGGCCAGCGCGCAGGCGACCGAGAGTCAGAGCGAAGCAGCTCGGCAAACCTTGCGAGTGGCGGAAAACATGTCGGGCTTGGCCCAGCAGATTGCCGTCGCGGCACGGGAAAACGCCGGGAGTGCCGCCGAAATCGTAACCGCATCGAAGCGCATGAGCGCCCTCACGAGCTCGATGCTCGACGCCACCATGGAACAGAAGCGCGGCGGAGAGACGGTCGTCAAATCCACAGACTCCATTTCCGAGGTCGCGCGCCAGAACATGCAGGTTGTAGAGCAGCTCAACGTGGCAGCGAAGGATTTGGCGGCCGAAGCTGAATCGCTGCGACAACGGATGGAGACTTTTACGGTATGACGGACAAGGTAGGGCCGGCCCAATCGCTCGATGAAGCCCTGCTGGCGGTGCTGGGTGAGGGCGGCGCTATCCAGCGCCTCGGTCCCGATGGGGACGGTGCGGGCGATCCCCGCGACCCGCGCTTGCCGTCGAGTGGGAACGACGAGAATGCTCGCCGCAACTCCATCTTGGATGCGCTGGCACGCGGTGGCAGCCGCAACATCTCGACCCTGCTTGCGGCCTTACGCAGCACCGACGACGACGTTGCCATGTACGCGGCGACGGCACTCGGCGAGGCGCGCGATCCCGCAGCGGTTCCGCACCTCATCCGGCTGCTTCAGCATCCCGATCTGAACGTCGCGCAGGCTGCCATCGATGCGCTCGGTAAGCTGCGAGCGCTTTCCGCTGCCGCCCCCATCGAGGCCATGCTGGAGGCCGATCCTTGGTTACGCTTTGCAGCCGCACACGCGATTGGTGAAATCGCCCACCCGGGCAGCGTGCACGCCCTCATGCGGGCGGCGGCCGATCCCGCAATTTCCGAATTAGCGATCGAGGCGCTGGGCAAGATCGCAACCGTGTCTTCTGCCGTCGTGCTCACCGATCTTCTCGTCGATCGCGGTAATGCGCAGAGTTTCGATGCTTGTCTGCTCGCGCTCGGGACGTGCCTTAGCGGCATGCCGGACTCGGCGGGACTCGAAACGACGCGGGCCTGGCAACGGCTGCTCTCGTCCACCGCGTCGGGTATTCACCGTCGGTTGCTCGATATCCTGGTCGCTCGAGATGTCGAGCTCGATGGCGCCATCGATCGGCACTATCTCAAAGAGGCCGCGATTGCCGTGATTCGAATTCTCGGTTTACCGGAGCTTCTCGCTGGGCTGGTGGAGGCAGCGTGGGACGTGGCTATCGGGGAACCCCTGCTCGACGCGGTTCTCTTCGCGGGCGAGGCCATGCGTCCGTGCGTGCTGGCTGGGCTTGCTCACGTCGATGCGGACGTACGCGTCTTCTGCGCGACGGCGACGGCGGCGCTGGGACTTGCCGACAGTTGCGAGGCGTGTGCGGTGCTACTCGGCGCACCCTAGCCGCGGGTGCGGGTGAGCGCCCTGCGTGCACTCGGCAGCCTTGCCACCGAGAGATTCATGCCGGCCATGATCGCGCGTTTCGCGGATCCCTTCGAAGGCGTGCGTTCGGCTGCGGTACGCTCTCTCGGGGCGATGGACGCGGCGCTTGCCACCTCCGCGCTGCTCGCGGACGAGGCTTTTGCCCACGCGCACGCGGCGTTGGTTCTGCAAATCATGCGAAGCGCTCCGCATGCGGCGCAGAGTCCGTTCGTCCGCCAGGCATTGTCGGATCCGCGCGACGACGTTCGCCGCGCGGCGGTTGGCGTGCTGGCCGCGAACGACCAAACTGACGTGGCGGAGGAGCTCGCGCCCTTGCTCGACGATCCGTCGGTCGTGGTCCGCGGCGAGGTGGTGCAGGCGCTGTCTCGACGGCGTTCGCACAAGGCGGCTGGTTTGCTCTTCGCCCGGCTCGAGCGCGACGAAGAAATGCGCGAGGCAATCTTGCGTGCCCTGGGGCGGGCGGGCGACAGCTGGACGGCGCGCCAGCTCATGGAGGTGTACGGACAGCACGAACCGTCCGTCCGTTTGCTCATCCTCGATGCCCTCGGGGCAATTACGGCGCCGATTGCCGAGCCGTTCTTGGCGCAGCGTCTTTGCGATGGCCAGCCCGACGTACGCAGCCGGGCCGTGGTGGCCATCGGTCAGTACGCGAGCGACGGCGCCGTCACGCGTCTCGTTCATGCCACGCGGGACACCGACGCACGCGTGCGGCTGGC
>CAZTTW010000983.1:0-2315 GCA_964616265.1 uncultured Myxococcales bacterium
CATCACCAATGCACAAGCCTCCGAGGCCATGCGCGCTCTGGCGGGTGCCGGAATCCTCGTGCACGCCTATCTGATGTACGGGTACCCCACCCAAACCGTCGAGGAAACCCTGGAAGCGCTGGACTTCGTGCGCGGGCTCTTTGCCGACGGTCGGGTTCATTCGGCCTACTGGCATAGGTTCGCGCTGACCGCCCACAGCCCGGTCTTTCAAGACCGAACGAAGCTCCGCCTGCGTGTGCTCGACCCGCGGGAAGGGACCTTTACCCGCAACGAAATCCCCTTCGACGAACCGGGCCGCCCCGATCCCGGCATGCTGGGCGAGGGATTGCGCCGGGCGGTCTACAACTTCATGCACGGTACAGGCTTCGACCTGGACGTTCGCGAATGGTTTGATTTCCCCCTTCCACTCCGAGCCAGCGACGAAAAGGGCGGCGGGAAAACCAAACACCAGTGACCTAGCCGAGCCACGCGTTCCGGGGTAACGTTCGGTCCCTCAAAGCCATGCCCAAACCCTTCGTATCGCCCGGCACCCAGACCCATTTTGCGCCGGATTGTCCGGTTTCCGTCACCCACCTTCGGCTCGAGCTCGAACCCGACCTGCAAGCGCAGACGCTCGTCGGTCGCGCCACGCTCGCGCTGCAAAGTCGTCGCGACGATCTTCGCGCTATCGAGCTCGACGCAATCGACATGCGTTTTGCCACCATCACCATCGATGGCGTCGCCCCGGAAGGCACGTACTACGACGACAAACGGCTGCGCATAGAGCTCGATCGACCGCGCAAGCGCGACGAGAAAATGACCATTGCCATCGATTACCAGTGCAAGCCGGTACGCGGCCTGTACTTCGTTCAGCCGGACGAGGCGCACCCGGGCCGCCCGCGCGAGTGCTGGACGCAAGGTCAGGACGAGGATTCGCGGTTCTATTTTCCGTGCGTCGATGCTCCGCTGATGAAATCGTCGAGCGAGATCGTATGCACGGTTCCGGCCGAGCTGTTCGTGCTTTCGAACGGCGATTTGCGCGACCACCGCGACCTCGGCAATGGCAAGGCGCTGTGGCATTACGTCCTCGATTTTCCGCACTCGCCGTACTTGGTCACCCTGGTCTGCGGAGAATTCTGCGAGATCAAAGACCGCGCGCCGCAGACCGGCGTCGAGGTCTACTACTACGGTCCGAAGGGCCGCGAGGCGGATCTGAAACGCAGCCTGGCCGCGACCCCCGAGCTCATCGACTTTTTCTCGAAGACCATCGGCGTTACCTACCCGTTCAAACGCTACAGCCAGATTTTCGTTTCCGACTTCATCTTCGGCGGAATGGAAAACACCACCGCCACCACCCTCACCGCCGAGGCCATGCTCGACGAACGCGCGGCGCTCGACCGCGACATCGATTACCTGGTCGCACACGAGCTCGCGCACCAGTGGTGGGGCGACCTCGTCACCTGCCGCGAGTGGCCCGAAGCGTGGCTGAACGAAGGCTTCGCCACCTACTTCGAGTACATCTGGCGTACCCATTCGCGCGGGCGGGACGAGGCCGACATCGACCTTCTGACCGATCTCGAGGGCTACCTCGACGAAGCCAACGAATACCAGCGGCCCATCGTGTGCCGGCAATTCGAAGAGCCGATCGATTTGTTCGACCGCCACCTCTACGAAAAGGGCGGCCGGGTGCTGCACATGCTTCGCCACGAGCTGGGCGACGCCGATTTCTTCCGCACCCTGCAGCTTTATGCCGAGCGCCACGCACGCAAGTCGGTGGAAACGCGCGACCTGGCCCGCGCCGTCGAGGAAGCCAGCGGTCGCAACTTGGACCGCTTTTTCCAGCAGTGGACCGAGCATCCCGGGCACCCGGATCTCGAGTGCACCTGGCAGTGGGACGCGGACAAGAAGGTTGGATCGCTGCGGGTCGAGCAAAAGCAAGAAGGCGAGCGCGCGTACGAGCTGCGCACCAGCGTGCGCTTCGAAGTCGACGGCCGCGAGCACGACGAGCCGATTCACATTTGCCAGAAGACGCAGTCCTTCCAATTCAAGCTCGACGCCGCGCCTGAGCAAATTGTCTTCGATCCCGGCGACGTATTGCTCAAGACGATCAAGTTCGACAAAGCCCGGCCCCTGTGGATTCGCCAACTGGCGAAGGCACAGCTGGCCGTCGACCGCGTGCACGCGGCGCGGGCGCTGGCCGACAAGCCGGATGAGTCCGGCGTCGCAGCCCTGCGCGCGGCCCTGGAAAGCGATGCTTTCTGGGCGGTGCGATCCGCGACGGCAACGGCGCTTGGTAAGACGCGCCGGCAGGACGCTTTGGATGCCCTTCTGGCTTC
>CAZTTW010000984.1:0-2308 GCA_964616265.1 uncultured Myxococcales bacterium
CGTGCTAACAAGTCCGACCAGTACGTTTCGCATGAGACCTCTCGACGTATTTGTGCCTTCGAGCGCACGTTTGTCACCATTATTACAGGATCTGTCGAGGCAAGGGTAGCTTCCTCGCCGCCATGCTACATTTCCGAGCTTCGAAGCGGGAAACGAGTAACGAGTGACCGACAGCCACCCAAGCCGACGGGAGGAGAGGGCCGAGTGCCTCAAGCTCGAGGAGCGGAGCCTTTCGGTCAAGAAACGCTTCTTGGCCATGTACAAGAAGGCCCACGCCGGGCACGTGGGCAGCTCGCTTTCGTGCGCCGAAATTCTAGTCTTTTTAAAGTTCGCCTGGATGCGGGACGACGACACGTTCATCTTGTCGAAGGGGCATGCAGTGGCCGCGCTTTATTCGGTTCTGGCGGAGGCGAACCTCCTGACGCCCAGCCAGATTGATTCGTACTACGAGGAAGGGACGACGTTGCCTGCACTTCCTCCGGTGAACGCGATCAAGGAAATCCCCTTCGCCACTGGAAGTCTGGGACACGGGCTCTCGCTTTGCGCTGGCATGGCGCTTGGGGCGAACCTCAACCGACAGGCGCGCCGATTCTTCTGCCTCACGTCGGATGGCGAGCTCGACGAAGGCAGTATCTGGGAAGCGGCTCTGTTCGTCGCCCATCGCAAGCTGACCAACGTGGTGTGGCTCATCGACCGCAACCACATCCAGGGCATCGGCCGGACCGAGGAGGTGCTGACGCTCGAACCGCTCGATGCGAAGCTGCGCGCGTTCGGGTTCCACGTCGTCACGGCCGATGGGCATGATTTTGCTTCCCTGCTGGCTGCGCGTGACGAATGCACACGCGTCCTGGCAACGCAGAATAGGCCGGTCGTCATCGTCGCCGAGACCATCAAGGGACACGGCATTCGCGCCACCCAAGACACGGTGGACTCGCACTACCTGCCGATGGACAACGCGCAGTACGAACAGGTGCTCGAGGATCTCGAGCATTTTCATGAAGCTGCCATGAAAAGGCTCGGCGATGCGGGCTGAATTTGCGCAGGCCATGCTAGCGCTCTTCGGCAGGCGGAGGGATCTCGTGTTCATCACGGGCGACCTCGGGTACATGGCCTTGGAGGACGTCGAAAAGGCGTATGGCGAACGCTTCATCAACGCCGGCGTGGCGGAGCAGAATGCCGCTTCCCTTGCTGCGGGACTAGCTAGGGCAGGGCACCTTCCCTGGGTGTACAGCAGCGCCCCCTTCGTCGTGCTTCGTCCCTACGAGCAGATCCGCAATGACGTTTGTCTGCACGGGCTTCCGGTCAAGTTGGTCGGCAACGCCGGCGGCTACGGCCATGGCATCATGGGAGCGACTCATCATGCGCTCGAGGATCTTGGAGCCATGCGCGTGCTGCCCAACCTGCGAATCTACGTGCCACTCACGGCAACGGATGTGGATCAGGTGGTCCGCAGGATGGCCGAGGATCCGCTGCCCAACTATTTGCGGCTGAATTCTCCGGCGCAGCTTCCGGAAGAAATACCCGCCTTCGCGCCGTGGCGCCGGATCAAGCCGGGCCGGCGCTGCGTCGTCGTCGGGGTAGGGCCCGTGCTGGGTAACTTGTACGAAATCCCTGACCAGGACTTGCTCGACGATATCGAGATTTGGAGTGTCGGAATTCTGCCGATCGCCGACTTGCCGGTTGAGCTGATCACCAGCATCCGGGAAAAGCGCCGTCTCGTGACCATCGAAGAACACTACGGTTCTTGCGGTCTGGGCGAAGCGCTAAGCCACATGTTCTTGCGTCAGGCCGTGTTGCCGGAATCCTTCACCAGCCTTCATGCGGCGGGATATCCTGACGGACGGTATGGTAGCCAACGCTGGCACCAAGAACAAAGCGGGCTCGCCGGCCGAGCGCTATTCGCGAAGCTGGAGAAGATCGTCCGTGGCTGATGAAGGGGTGTCGACGACCCCGCGGCTTTCGGCCGTGATCGCTTGCTACAAGGATGCGCAAGCCATCCCGCAGATGCATCAGCGGCTCACCGAGGTGTTCGCTTCCTTAGCCGTTGATTACGAGCTCATCTTCGTCAACGACGGCAGTCCGGACGAGACCGATTCGGTCCTGCAGGAGCTCGCGGCCAAGGATGACCACGTGCTCGCCATCGAACACTCGAGAAACTTCGGCTCGCAAAACGCTTTCATGAGCGGCATGCAGCTCGCCACCGGCGATGCCGTCGTTCTGCTCGACGGCGATCTTCAGGATCCGCCCGAGGTGATTCCCGCGCTCTACGAGAAATGGCGCGAGGGGAATGACGTCGTCTACGGCCGGC
>CAZTTW010000985.1:0-2307 GCA_964616265.1 uncultured Myxococcales bacterium
CGCCCATGTTGCGGTAGCTCTGCACCGGGAAGAACTGCGCCGCCATCTGCCGTTCCAGCACGCGTTCCAAGAGCTCGGAGTCCTGGCTGCCGCCGATGACGGTAAAGCGATTGCCGGGAACGTAGAATGGCCCGAAGAAGGGAAAGCCCTGGATGTGGTCCCAGTGCGAGTGAGAAAGCAGAACCGTGGCGCAGCCCTTGCCTTTGCCGAAAGCGCCCGCCAGCAACGACAGACCGAAATTGCGCGCGCCGGTCCCGCAATCGATCATGATGGTTTCGCCGTCGTCAAGACGAACCGAAACGCACGACGTGTTGCCGCCGTAGCGCACCGTCGCCGGTCCCGGCGAAGGAATGGCTCCGCGCACGCCCCAGAACGTGACTTCCATCAGGCCTTCCCCAACTGAATATCCAGGCCTTCGAAGGCCGCCAGCACTTCCACCTTGTGCGTGAGCTGCCGGGCCTGCGAGCGCGCGCCGTCGAGCATGGTGTCCACCTCGCCGTCCGCGCGATCCGGCGCGTGGTGAAACAGCGCCAGCGTGCGCACGCCCGCCTCGCTGCACACGCCGATGGCGTCCGACGGCCGCGAATGCCCGAAATGCGGTAGCTGGCGGTACTCGTCGGCCGTGTACATGGTGTCGTAAATGACGAGATCGGCGCCTTCGCACAGGCGCACGACAGCCGACGCCATGGCTTTGAGCTTGGTCTTGTCGGAGCGGCTCAGTCGAACATTCGGATGCGGCGGTCCCGATAGGAATTCCTGACCGAACAGAATGTCGGTGAACGGCGCCGTGTCCGCCACGTACGCAACCCGCGCGCCATCCGCAGCGATGGCGTACGCGGTGGCAACGTGCGGATGGTTGAGCCTCGTGGTGGAAACCTGCACGTCGTCGATTTCGAACTTCGCGCCGTCGTGAAGCTCGCGAAACGAAACACTGGCGCGAGTTCGGTCGAACGACACCGGGAAGAACGGCGCATCCGCCTGCGAAGCGAAAACGCTGCGCAAGTTCTGGTCGTCTCGCTGGCGGGCGTACACGAACAGCCGATTGCCTTCCCGATAAAAGGGCGAAAAGAACGGCAGCCCCTGGATGTGGTCCCAGTGCGTGTGGCTGACCAGGATATGCGCCTGACCTTTGCCCGACTCGAACTCGGCGCGCATGAGCTCTTTGCCCAAGCGGCGAATGCCGGTGCCGCCGTCGATGATGATGCGCGTGCCTGCAGCCGACGTGATTTCTACGCACGACGTGTTGCCGCCGTAGCGCTCGGTGCGTGCGCCAGGAACGGGAAGCGAGCCACGAACGCCCCAGAAACGGACTCTCATGACTAGGCCAGCACGTGCCTTCCGTCGTGCATGTATCGCAACTGTACCATAGCCCCGCCGCCGATGCGCACGGCGTTGGGCGCCTTACCCTACTTGCCTCGCAAGCTCTTGAGCAGCGCGAAGTACTCGGTGCGGCCGTAGGGCTTGTTGAGGATGTGAAACTCCTTCTTCGCAAGGCCCACGCAGCCGTAACAGTAGTTGCAGTCGGTGCAGAAGGAGCTGCGCACGAGATACGCCGAGTGGGTGCAACCGACGGCGTCCTCGCAGTGCGAGCAATCGTGGCAGCCCACGCAACGCACGCAGTGACCGCTGCCGGTCGTCGCTTCGCAGTCCTCGCAGTGGGTGCAGCGGTAGCAATTGCGGCAACCCTTGCAGAACATGCAATGAACGCTGCCCGTGCAGCGCTCGCTACGAAAGCTACCCAAGTTTTGCTCGGCCGAGCCAAACTCCCGCTGCAAACGCGCCAATTCGGCGTCGAATTCGGAACGATTCATGGCGCGCGACTATACAGGAAACCGCCGGCTGGCAGTCGGCAGCGCTTGCAGGTCGACCGCCGGTTCCTATAATCCCGCCTTCCATGCCCGATCCAGGTCCGAGTCCCGACGCCAAACCGAAGAAGCCGTCCAAGCTGGCGCGCGTGCGCAACATTGGAGTTTGCGCGCACATCGATGCCGGCAAGACGACGGTCAGCGAGCGCTTCCTGTACTACGCCGGACGCATTCACAAAATCGGCGAAGTGCACGACGGCGAAGCGCAAATGGACTGGATGCCGCAAGAGCGCGAACGCGGCATCACCATCACTGCGGCGGCCACGACGCTGGAGTGGCGCGGCCACGACGTGCACCTCATCGATACGCCCGGCCACGTGGACTTCACCATCGAGGTCGAGCGTTCGTTGCGAGTGCTCGACGGCGCGGTGGTCGTGTTTTGCGGCGTCTCAGGCGTCGAGCCGCAGTCGGAAACCGTGTGGCACCAGGCCGACAACTTCCA
>CAZTTW010000986.1:0-2304 GCA_964616265.1 uncultured Myxococcales bacterium
CTTTTGTCCGGAGCTGCTGCCACCGCTGGACCCACCCGTGCCGTGAGTCATATCACCGCCAGAGCCGCCGCTGGCGGCGCCACCGGAGCCGACGGTTCCGCCTGCGTTGTTTCCGCCACGACCGCTAGCGCCGCCGGGGGCTGCGCCGCCCGCCGCCGACGCCCCACCAGCCGCCATGCCGCCCATCCCGCCCGAGGATCCGCCGCTGCTGGCCGTGCTGCCGCCACCGGCGGCACCAGCGCTACCACCCGTACCATCGCGAGCGCCGCCGCTGCCCGACGATCCGCCAGCACCACTGCTACCACCGGCGCCGCTCGATCCGCCCGTACTCGTCGGGCTTGGCGTCCCAACGACGTACATCAAGGCCGCCTCGTGCGGGACGTTGACGGAGATGCCGCTGGTCATGCCCGTGACGTCCTTGCGATTCCACAGATCTCGCACCGCCGGGGTGCCGGTCAGGCCGAGCTGGCTGAACGTAACCGCAATGGTCGCGTCCTGTGTGTCGCGGTTGATCAGCGCCACCGCCTTGCGCCCGTCGGCCAGATCCTTCGTCCAGACCTCGCTCATTCCGGTCTGCGAAAGTCGTTTCTCTCTGGCCCCCAGGGAATCCTGGTCGACTGCCAGGACTTCTTCGTTCGTGAGAAGAGCGGTCGTCCAGCTGTCGCCGCTGAGCTTGGTCGGCTGGCCACCGAAGATGAGCGGCGAGGCCTGGATTGCCCAGAAGGTCATCACTTGTACTTGTTGGTTGTGGCTGAAGGCGCACGGCCGGCTGCCGATCGTGCCGAGCGGCAACATGTCCGCATCCGGCCAGTGTCCGGGCGTAATACCTGCGGTCGTGGACCAGCTGTAGGTGGCGTTGAATTCATCCGTCAGCGAGCTGAGGCCGTTCTGATCCCAAAAGTCGTTCACCTGCCGCCACATATTTGCGTTGGCGTTCAGATCCGCCACGTCCTGCGTGTGCATCGGACCGGGCGACAGACTGAGCACGATGGCACGGCCGGTCTTTACGATCGAGTTGTGAATCGCGTCGGTCTCGGTCTTGTGGTACGAGCCGCCCACCATGTCGTCGACCTTGACGAAGTCGAGCCCCCAGGCCGCGTATTGCGTGAAGATCGAATCGTACCAAGCCTGGCCGGCCGGCTTGTCGCCCGCGACGCCGTACATGTTGCTGTCCCACGCGCAGGTGTCCGTGGAGACGCCGGCCTGCTTCGCGGTGTAAGTCGAGTCCGCGATCGGCTTGTCCGCGTTGTAGGTCGCCCGCGGGATGCCCCGCATGAGGTGGACGCCGAACTTCAGGC
Source organism: uncultured Myxococcales bacterium (assembly GCA_964616265.1). Lineage (GTDB taxonomy): Bacteria > Myxococcota_A > Polyangia > Fen-1088 > Fen-1088 > Fen-1118. The sequence goes on from CAZTTW010000986.1 coordinate 1,299, forward strand.
CCATCGCGTGAATCTTGTCCGCCAGCGGTTTGAATCCGAGATCCCCAGTCGCCGAGGGGAACTTGTTGAGGGCTGGCAAGAACCGACCGTTCGAATCGAACCTAGCCGTGGAGGGGTCACCTCCGCTCGAGTTGTACCAGTGAAAGTCAATCACGACCGTGTCCCAGCCATAGGGCGCCATCGTGGTCTGCATCGCCTGCGCCGCCGCCAGCGTCTGTGCTTCGGTGACGTCGCCGCCAAACGAGTCGTAGCTGTTCCACCCCATGGGCGGCGTCAGCGCCAGCGTCCCGCCTGCGACCACCGTCAAGGTGCGGCTTGCGCTGCCCGAGCTGTTGCTGACGGTCAGGTTGATGGAATACGTCCCCGCCGCTGGTGTCGTCCCGGAAATCGTTCCCGACGTGGCATCGATCGCAAGCCCCGTGGGAAGCCCCGTGGCCTCGAACTTCAGCGGAGCCTGCCCGGTAGCGGAAACCGTGTACAAGAACGGGCCTCCGGGAGTAGAGCCAACGACCGCAGCACCGAGAATTCGCGGCGTCGCCGGCGCGGCCGCCATCGAAATGGTGATGTCGGTTTGAGCCGCGAAGGCTGGAGCGGCCACCACCGTGGAAAGCACCACGACCGTCGCAACCAAGGCAAGCGCCCAAGACGCCGCACCGCTGTCTTCAGAGGCCATCTTCTTTCTGTCCATCAGCGAGACTCCTTTGGAAAACCGAGCGGGAATAGGATCGTCTAGTCATCGGCTGAAGACTCGGCGCCAGTAACGGTAAACACGGGCCGGCGCGACTGCCCGCCTTCACCGAGTCGCGATCCCTAGTATAGGAGGGGAGCGCCTAGGTGACGATACGCGAGATGTTCGAAGTATAGTACGTTTGTGACACTGCACCGCCTTCGGCGGTTGCCTTCACAAAACGACTCGCCGGTACGACGCCGGGCTGAGATGCTGAAAGCGACGGAACACCTTGCAAAGGTGGTTTGCGTCGGCGAAGCCGCAGGCGTCGGCGATCTG
>CAZTTW010000987.1:0-2300 GCA_964616265.1 uncultured Myxococcales bacterium
AGCAGACGGCTGTTAACCGTCGGGTCGGGAGTTCGAATCTCTCCTCCGGAGCCACCTCGCGTCCCCCACCAACTTGGGTGGGGTCGATGGGGAGCCATTTGGTGCTACGCTGGCGTCGTGAGCGCGGGCCGGACGGAAAGCACATCGAGTTCGCTGGGGCGTCGTACTGGACGCCTGCTGATGCATATTGGGGCTGCACTGTCTCTGTCCGTCCCGGCGGCGACGACTGCTTGTAGGAATGCCATGAGCGTACCGGGCGTGCGCGACGGTGGTGTGAATGTGGATATTCGACCGGCTTCGAAGGACGCAGTACCATTGCCTATCTCGCTCGTCCAACCGGATTCCGGTGGCTTCGCTGACGTTCACGATACAGGGCTGGTACCGGATTCTCCGCCTGAAACGCAGGACGCGGCGGTCACGGTCGACCTGCCGGCCCTACAGGATTCTGACCAGGCGTCGGAGGTAGCCCCGCTCGCTCAATGTGCAACCCAGGTGTTGGATTCTGTCCTCTTCCCGGTGGGCGGCACGGTTCACGGACCCAGGGTCGACGGGGTGGTCTGCGACAATGGACTGGGAACGTCCTTTAATGGTCCGGAGGATGTCAGCTTCGACCCTCCGTACCTTGAGGATTTCTATACGACGACAGTCTACACCGGTGCCGTCCCGCGCAACTCCAATGCTCCCGGGGCCTATGGCTTTCTGATTCGCGCCCCGGCCGATGCACTTTCGGCCGACCTGTCGGGTTGGACGGGGGCGAGCGCTCCCACCGTGGGCAGCTATGATTCCACGAGGAACTGCGGCGGGCTCGACTTCAACGTGACCCTGCCCGTTCCACCTGGCGTAGTCTGCACGTCCGTCCATGGGCCCTGCGACCCCGGCTGCGAACTCGTGGGGTATGAGTTCGCCACGTGCGAGCCTGCGAACGCCCACTTGCACTACCTGGCGCGGTCCGTGGCAAGCTGCGGCGCTTACGCGGATCAGCCAGCCCAGGGGGACTGGCAGCTAACCGTGACTTCCGTGTCACCGCTTGCCGTGCCAATGCGGTACTGGAACTTCAAAACGCACGGTCACCTGACCGCCACGCTGGTCAACCAGGCCGATGCCTCGGACAAAGTTTTGCTGAATCTCGACTTCTAGTTGTAGCCAGCATTGGGAGGGTGTTCGTCCTCGCCTTGCTTCAGCAGGTCAGCCCATCCACCGCGCGATGGAGGTCCTCATCCGTTGGGTGCGAATAGACCGCCGTCGTCAGAATCGACTTGTGTCGGGCGAACCGCTGGGTGAGGCGGATGTCCTTGGTCCTGCGGTAGATGGCCGAGCAGGGCGCCATCCACCAGCATCTCGCCAACGTTCAACGCACATCTGGCTATCTCGTCGCCCCCATGGACACCTCTGTTCCCACTGATAGGGTCAATGTGTTGCCTGAAACGCAGTAGTCCCAGGTGTCTTTAGATCCGATCGCGCTACCTGCGTCGCGACTATCGCCGGTCACTTCCATGGTGAGCTCCTCGCCGACGGTCGCGTAGATTCCGCTGCTATGGTACGACGTATCGGTTCGTGCGAGATTGCATTCGCAATCGCCGTTGCTGTCTAGCGCGCAGGTCGCTGCTATGAACGGGCTGGGTCCCGTGCCGGCATCGGATGCACTTTGTATCGACCCCCGAAGGCCGGCCTCGATGTCCGAGCAACTCGAACCTGCGCCGCCGTCGGTGGCCAGACACGAAGCTGGGTAGTGCAGCATCTCGGCCGAAACGCCAGCCCAGAACTCCTCAAAGGTGCTATCTGCGCTGAACGTGATCGTCCAAGGGAAGCTCGTCGCGTACGTAAACGACGGCCAGACAAGTGAGCAGTTCAGCGGCGAAGAGAACCCAGCGGGAGGGTCAAACCCAATGCCCCTCATACAGTGGTCGCCAAATCGCCAAGTGCCCACCACATTTCCACCGCAAGGAGCACGTGCAGGACAGATGCCGGCGTCAGCGGAAACCGGGCCGCGACCGCAGCCAAGCAAGGTGAGCAAACAGACGGCCGCAGGCTTCGCTATAGACATTGGCTTCAAGGCGATCCCATTCTAGATCCTCGCTCAGACTCGTACAACTTGGCGGTCCCCGGCACTACGGCGCCGCCCTTGACGCCGAACATTGCTTCTCGCTGGTAGAGATTGGCGGTGTCGGAGCCGATAAGACAGTGGGTCGCGCCAGTCGACGGAATTGATCTAGTGCGTATTGGCGAATCGGATGCCTTCTCGCAGCTGCACGATCGCCTGCTGAATGAAGCCGAGTGCCTGAGCGCGCAAGCCGCCCTTG
>CAZTTW010000988.1:0-2296 GCA_964616265.1 uncultured Myxococcales bacterium
CAACTTTTCGCGTAAGCTCGCCGAGAACATCACCATGCTGACGCTGCTGCGAGTTTCCGGTTTTGCGCTCATCGACGAGGTGGAGCTTTCGCTCGGCCCAGGCCTCACGGTCATCACCGGTGAGACGGGCGCGGGTAAGAGCATTCTCGTCGAGGCCCTCGGTCTTCTGCGCGGCGGTCGCGCCAGCGTGGATTCCATTCGCACGGGTGCCGACGAGGCGCGGGTTGAAGCGGTCTTCGATCTCAGTCCCGACTCGGAGGTGGCGCAGGCCTTGGTTGCCGACGGGCGTGAGCTGGGCGACGGGCTCGTCGTTCGTCGCGCTATCGCGCGGACCGGACGGGGACGCATTCATCTCGGCGGCGGGCTTGCCACGGCCGCCGATTTGGCAGCGACGGTAGGTCGGCTTTGCGACATTACGTCCCAACACGATCAACACCTGCTGATGGATCCGGAAAGTCAGCTGGCCATTCTCGATGCGTATGCTGGAAACGGATCGCTGGTGACGGAGGCGAAGGCCGCCTTTGCGGAGCTTGGCCAGGCCCGCGAAGCTTTGGCGGAGTTCGATGCCGACGCCCGCTCGCGCAGCGAACGCGAGGATCTTCTGCGTTTTCAGCTGGCCGAGTTGGAGCAAGCGGATCTCCAGCCGGGCGAAGACGAAGCCCTGCGCACCGAGCGCGAACGTTGCAAAGGCGCCGAACGATTCCTGGCGGCATGCACGCGGGGCGAGGACACTCTCTACTCGGGCGAGGACGCGGCAACGGGTCGCATTGCTGGCGTGGCCCGCGAGATTTCCGCGCTGGCCGCGCTGGATCCAGCGCTCTTGCCGGTGGTCGAGACGCTGCAATCGGCACAGGCCCAAGTGGAAGATGCTGCTTCGTCGCTGGCGCGCTACGCCGGCAAGTTGCGCTTCGAGCCCGAGCGCCTGGGCGAAATCGAAGAGCGGCTCTTTCTCGTCGGCCGCCTGATTCGCAAGCACGGCGGCTCGATCGAAGCCGCCATCGAGCGACGCAACGTCATGGCGCGGGAATTGGCCGAGCTGGAATCGTTCGAGGAAGGCCTGGGCAATCGCAAGGCAGCGGTGGAGCAGGCCGAAAAGCGCATGGGCGAGCTTGCGGACAGGCTATCGGAGCGCCGGCAGAAGTCGGCCCGCAGCCTGGGCAAGCGCATCGATGAGACCTTGCGCGACCTTGGGCTTTCCGGCGCGCGAATGCCCATCGCAGTGGAAGATCGCGGCACGCTCGGGCCGAGCGGACGCGATCGGGTTCGCTTCCTGTTCGCCCCTAATCCAGGCGAAGAGGCGCGGCCGCTCGACCGCATCGCTTCGGGTGGCGAGCTTTCGCGGGTGATGCTGGCGGTGACGCAGGCGTTGGCCCGCGAAGGTCAAGCGACGACCTACGTTTTCGACGAAGTGGACACCGGCGTGGGCGGCGCCACGGCCGAAGTCATCGGTCGCAAGCTCAAAGCGATCGCGCAGCACAAGCAGGTTTTGGTCGTCACCCATTTGCCGCAGATCGCGGCGCTTGCCGACCGTCACGCTAAGGTGACGAAAGAATCGACCAAGACCAAGACGTCTATCCGAGTCGCTGTGCTTTCGAATGAGGATCGAAAGAACGAGATCGCGCGCATGCTCGGCGGTACGACGGTCACGGCTCAGGCCGAAGCGCACGCCGAAGAAATGCTGCGCCGGTCAAAGAGCTTGTGACGCGCGCGTGATCATCCGCTTGATTGTGCCTTCGGGTTTTCGGGTATAGTGACGAGCACCGCGTTCGCCGCGTCCGACCAAAACTCAAGGCGACGCTTTTCTATAGATGCTGAATCAATCACCCACCTTTCCGCGAGGCGACGTCCTCGTTCTTGATGCAGACCTCTCCCCGATGAGGCGAGCGCTCCATGGTATCTCTCACCATGTTGAACCAGGAACGACACGTCGGTGCCGATGTATTCCGTCGAGCTGTCGCTGAGGGAAGAAAAGCGCGCGCTTCGTCGCGCCATGGCTGAAAGACGGGATGCGCTAACGCAAGACGAGCGTGATGCGATGACCGAGCGCGCGGTGGAGCGCTTGTTGGTATTGCCGGAAGTGCGGGCTGCTCGAACAGTCGCCGGCTTCGTGTCGACCCGGTCGGAAATCTCGACGGAAAAGCTCCTGGTGGAGCTTCGCAAGCGGGACGTCGACGTGGTCCTGCCACGCGTAAGCACGGGTCTCATCCCGCCGCGCCTGCGCTTTCACCGGGTGTCCCAGCGATCGGAGCTGGTGTTCGGCATTTTCGGCCTGCTCGAGCCCGGTCCGGATTGCCCC
>CAZTTW010000989.1:0-2295 GCA_964616265.1 uncultured Myxococcales bacterium
GCCGAACACCAACAGCATGGCGGCCAGGATGAAGGCTGTCAGTTTGGCGGCTAGTCTCATCAGCTCGCCATCCTATTCTGCGCTCCGGCCGGTATCCAGCGGTCGAAGAAAAGAGACCCCGATGGCTGGAGTTGCGTCGTTGTGGTGAAGGAGACGGACCACAATCCACCCAACGGGGTCAAAGATCACTGCACCTTGAAGTCGTCGCGCCGATGCTTGGCCTAGGCGGATGCGGCAGTAGCCGGCGTTTCGGGCTTGGGCGTGGAATGGGAGCAGACAATCCCGAGCAGGATGGCTGCGAGGGTCACGGTCTTGCTTGTCATTGGGCTGTTCTCTCCTCGGCTTAACGTTACCCACTCAATCCCGCGCCAAGCAATTGGCGAGGACTCGGGTGCGTTCGGAACGGCATACAGCAAGGCTCGTGCCGCATACCGATACCGAAATCTTGATGGAATGGCTTCGCTTCTGTTGGCCGCCACGTGGCAGGCTGCCACGTGTGACAAATTGCCTCGGCGCCGGGGCCTCTCTTTCCGCGCGAGGGCTGCCACTTTTCGTGGCACATCGCTTGCTCGGGGTGACGCAGGACGAGTCAACCACGACTCAAAGGAGAACGCATGACCCCAGGACTCAAGACGCTCATGACGGTATGCCTAGGTGCCCTTCTTTTGACCAGTGCTGGATGCGAAGACAAAGCTGGTCAAGAGGCGCTCAAGACCTGCAAGAACGACCTCGTCAATGAACAGAAGCTCGTCGCCAGCCAGTCGCTCACCATCAATGAGCTGAAATCGCAAGTCGCTCAAGCTCAGGCGAAGATTGATGAGATGAACAAGGAGACCGATGCGGCCAAGACTGCCAAGGGCGGCAATGGCATGGAGGAGAAGGCCAAGGCTGGCGAAGAAAAGAAAGCGGAGTCTGCGAAGGGCGAAAAGAAGAGCAAGGCCGAAAAGCAGGACAAGAAGGCCAAGAAATAGCTTCGCAAGAGCCGAGCGAGCAGGGCGCGACTGAAAGAACGGTTGGATGAACGTCGAAAGGGCCACTAGGTGAACCGTATTCCACACACGACCCGGTATCTGAGCTTCCTCGCCCTTTTGCTCGAATCCCCGGCAGCGACAGCCCAGGACTTTACGGCCCCGAGCCAGCCAGCATCCGCGCCGAGCGCGCAGCCTCTTTCGTCCCAGGACGGCCCTGCCTATTCCGGCTTGCCCAACTCACCAGCGCGCTTTGGCCTCGGGATCGGCATCGGAAACAGGTTGACCGGCGTGACGGGAAAGCTGTGGGCGGCATCAACGGTCGCATTTCAAGCCGCCCTCGGCGAAGGGGCCGATGGCAACAACCTGCGTGCACAGCTCGATCTGGTCTTCAGTCCGGGCACCTGGAGATCCTCGGACAGCCAGTACGTCTTGCCGGTCTATCTAGGGGTCGGTGGATCCCTCGGGCACGCCTTCACCGCCGGCCAGAGCTTGAGCTATACCGAGGGCGGATTCCGCCTGCCGTTGGGAATGTCGGTTCTCGTGCGCGGAAATCCTATCGAGCTGTTCTTCGAGATCGCTCCCGAATTTACGGTACGTAGCAACGCCACCCTGTCAGGCAAGTACGGCGTCTATACCGACGGCAGCATCGGAGCACGCTACTATTTCTGACCTGTGCCCATTTCCTCCCGGTCGCTTCGATTCCGGGAGGATTCCCGACTGCGGAGACACGACCCGGCGTAAAGCGGCCGACTGCGGCGAAAAGTCGTCGATGATTGGAGCGGTCGGCCCGCCTTGCGCTATGAACAACGAGAAGGATCCGCAGTGCGAGACCAGTCCGAACACAAACTCCTAGCGTATCGTAGCCACTTCGTCGACTTCGGAACGCTGCTTCTACTCTGCGCAGTCGTCGGCGTAATCGCCGGTCTTGGCGGCGCGGGCTTTCACTATTTGCTGAGCCTGTCGAAGCACCTCTTTCTCGACGGGATCGCTGGCTATCGCCCGTCAGGACCGGCTGGCGAGATTCCGCTCTTCGCGGAGTCCGCACGCCCTCTGTCGCGCCTCATCCTCTTTCTTCTACCGGCGGTTGGAGGACTAGCGAGTGGCATCCTCGTCTACTTGGTTGCGCCCGAGGCGGAGGGGCACGGCACCGATGCGGCCATCGACGCCTACCACTTTCACGACGGCAAGATTCGTGCGCGCGTTCCCTTCGTAAAAGCCCTCGCCTCTGCCATCACCATGGGTACCGGTGGATCGGCCGGACGCGAAGGTCCCATCGCGCAGATTGGCGCAGGGCTTGGCTCCAACATCGCGGGTTGGCTTGGAC
>CAZTTW010000990.1:0-2290 GCA_964616265.1 uncultured Myxococcales bacterium
CTCCGCGAGATCCCGCGTCCCGCAGAGGAACCTCCCGGGCGTCGCACGAAGGTCGGCTCGATACGCTTCACCGATTACAGGAAGACCTACCCTTGTGGAACCGGCGAGGTCGTCTTCCGGATCTGGTCGACGCAGCCCAACGATCTGGGCGACGTCATCTTCGTCGTCGGCCACCGCATCCCCGTTTTGACCGGGACCGTCGCCGAGCTCGAGCAGGCCAAGTTCGCCGAAGGCGAGAAGCTGCGGCGAGCCGAGAGCAAGCAGCCCCCGCTGCCAGTGGTCGTCCCGTCCCCGCCGCCGCCGCCGACGACGGTGCCGGCTCCCACGCCCAAGTGGGCCATCGAGCCGACGGCGCCGCCTCCGGCCCGACCAGAATCGCCCCCACCCCGCCCCAGCGCGCACGCCGAATGGATTGCCGGCTACTGGACATGGGTCACGGACGAAGCCGAGTGGCTTTGGCTCGCGGGACGCTGGCGGGTTCCTCCCGAAGACGTAGCGACCGATCAAACGATTCATGCGCCCTCTGCGCCGCCGGCGCCGCGCGCCGAGCCCGCACCGCCACCGCCCACGCGCTCGCGCCAGCTGGTCCGGATTCCTGGCTACTGGCAATGGGACGGTCGGACCTTTGTCTGGGTCCCGGGCATCTGGCAGCTCGCCCCGGAGAGAAATACCATCTGGGTCCCTGATCGCTGGGAGATCAGAGAAGGATTCTGGGTCTTCCTACCGGGAGGGTGGCGCAGGCATTGAGCCGTCGCGGGCGCCCCAAGCCCGACCTCCGGCGAGACGTCAGAAAAGACGTAGGCCACGATGGAGCCGAAGAGAATCGCGAAGAACCACTGCCACAGGAAAATGCCGTCGCGATAGCGAGCCGAGGTCTTCATGTAGTGATTCTGGAATGCCAGCCAGTCCTCAAGCGACATCGTGAACGTCAATTTCAGCGATTCCATGGGGCGGCGTGAATCATATCTTGCCAGCGAGGGAATGCGCCAGAGCGTCGATGACCGAACGCCGTCGCAGCCCTTCCAGTGGTACTATCGCTTATCGCCTGTGGATTTCGCCCCTAGGCAACTCGAACACAGTATGCGTCGATGGGTAAAATACATTCTCGCGGCCGTCGCAACGCTGGCCTCGATTCCCCTGACGTTTTACCTTGCCTTGATGCTCTTGATGAAAATGGTGGAATCCGAATACGCATCAGGAGCTCGCACGTCGACCGACGGCGACTCCGTGATGATTCCAGCAGTTGGCATTACTGTCACGTGGGTGTTGGTGTTGGTCATCGGCTGGCTGGGGGTACTCATCTGGATGAGGTTTCGGCGTAGACACCCATAGGTTCACCGCCAAGTCCTCGACCTTGAGCGCGGCGAGCGCGCCGGCTTCGAACCCGTCCAGGGGACACCAGGCCGTGATACCCTGACGATGCGAAGGAGCGCGAATGGCAATCAAGTACGGTATCGAAGAAGCTCGACGGCGCATCTCCGAGGAGAGAGAGCTCAAGACTTGCATGCTCGACCTCAGTGGTCTTGGACTCACCGACCTACCTGATGAAACATTCGATCTTGCGCACCTAAAGGTGCTCAAAATTGGCTGCCACCAATCGAAAGACAGCAGGGGAATGAGGCTCAATCTCATCACCAGTCTTTCGCGGATCGCTGAACTCTCGAATCTTGAATACCTCGACTGCAGACACACGCAGATTTCAGCTCTCTCTCCGTTGGCGAGTCTCTCTAGACTTGAGTGGCTCGATTGCGGGGCTACACGTGTCACCGATCTCTCTCCGCTGTTGCACCTCTCCGAACTCCACACCCTCGGCTGCATCCTGCTGGAGGTCACGGACCTCGGACCAATATCACATTTATCGAGACTTAAACGGTTCCATTGTTGGGGCAGCAAGGTTAGCGATCTCTCGCCAGTGGCCCCGCTCTCGGAGCTTCAAGACTTCGACTGTGGCGATACACAGGTCACTGACTTGTCACCGATATCCCAACTACGCAAACTTCAGCATCTTCGGTGCGGTGGACAGCAGGTCGTAGATCTCTCGCCACTGGCCCAGCTCTCCAGCTTGCAATCCCTGGACTGCAGCAAGATGCGAGGGACAGATCTCGCCCCCTTGGCCAAGCTGTTCCAACTTCAAAGCATCAACTGCTCCTCCACCAGGGTAGGCGATCTCTCGCCGCTGGCGCATCTCTCTGGCCTCCAAGAACTGTACTGTAGCGAAACGCAGGTCACGGACCTTGAAGTGGACCCCGTTTGTAGGACCAAAACTGGCCCGAGCTAAGAGAGAGTCCGC
>CAZTTW010000991.1:0-2288 GCA_964616265.1 uncultured Myxococcales bacterium
CCGGATCGGGCAAGGTGGCAGCGGCCGGACGCGGTGATTGCGGCGCTCGGACTAGGCGGTGGCGAGACGGTGGCGGATGTGGGAGCGGGGTCGGGCTACTTCAGCTTTCGCTTGGCGCGTGCCGTCCCACGCGGCAAGGTCGTCGCCCTCGACATCCAGCCGGAGATGGTTCGGCACATCCATCACCGGGCCATGTCCGAGAAGATCGCGAACGTCGAGGCCGTTCTCGCCAAACCTGACGATCCGGGGATTCCTGCTGGCGCCGATCTCGTGTTCGTCTGCGACGTGCTTCATCACGTGCCCGATGCGGCGGCGTGGCTTGGCAAGCTTGCCAACGACATGAAGTCCGGCGCGCGCTTTGTGCTCATCGAATTCAAGCAGGGCAAGCTGCCGCAAGGTCCGCCCGAGAAGCTGAAGATTCCTCGGGCCAAGCTGCTCTCGCTGGCGACGTCCGCCGGATTGGTGCTGGACACTGAGAAGCCGCAGCTTCTGCCCTACCAGACGTTCATGGTTTTTCGGAAGCCGTAGGGACCCATGCGTGTCGCCGGCCCGCTACTCCCAGGCGTCGAATGCTTCGAACTGCATGGTGTAGTTGGCGCGGCCTTGGGTCGCCGAGCGCAGATCGGTCGAATAGCCGAACATCCGGCGCAGCGGCACCTTGGCGATGACCAAGCGCTGATTTCCGCGCACGCCCACGTCTTCGATGCGCGCGTGACGGGCGTTGAGGTCGCCGAGTACGTCGCCGACGTTGGATTCCGGCGACGTGACTTCGACTTTCATGATGGGCTCGAGCAGGCGCGTACCCGCCTCGCGCGAGGCCTGGCGGAGGGCCTCGCCGACCGCGGCTCGCTGGCCGGCCGGCGTGGAAGCGTCGGGGCGATACTCGATGCCGGTGACCACGACTTCGATGTCCTCGAAGGGATAGCCTTCCGGGCCCGAGCGCATCGCTTCCGTGGCACCTTCCAGCGCTGCATCCAAAATAGCCTTCGGCGGTTCGGGAATTCGCGGCTGGCCCGGCACCTGGACGATGGGCGGAATCTCGAGCTTGACGATGTTGCCGCTGCCGCGCGCTCGCGAGGCCACGCGCACGCGCGCCTGCCCGAACAGGGTCTCGTCTTCGACCTGACGTTCGAAGTGTGCTTCTGCCTCGGCGGCGCCAGCGAGCGTTTCGCGGTACACGACCTGCGGCCGGCCCACGGTGGCATCCACGCCGTACTCGCGTTTTAGGCGGTCGGCCATGATGTCGAGGTGAAGCTCGCCCATGCCGCGAATGATGGTCTGACCGGTTTCGGGATCCTCGCCGAAGCGAAACGTCGGATCTTCGTCGGCGAGCTTGGTCAGCCCGAAGTCCATCTTCTCCTTTTCCGCCTGGGTCTTGGGCTCGATGGCGCGCGCGATGACCGGCTCGTGCGCTTCGATGCGCCCGAGCAGGATGGGCGCCTTGGGTGCGTAGATGGTGTCGCCGGTACCCGCGTCCTTGAGGCCCATGGCGACCACGATGCTGCCGGCACCCGCGCGCTCGATGCGCTCGCGGCGGTTGGCGTGCACCGAGAACAGCCGCGCGACTTTTTCGTTGCGCCGGGTGCGGGCGTTCTGCACTTCGTCGCCGGGTTTGAGCACGCCGGAGTAGATGCGCAGGAACACGGTCTTGCGGCCTTCGTCCATGGCGACCTTGAAAGCCAGCGCGCAAAACGGCGCCGCGTCCTCGGGTGGTCGCGTGGTGGGCTCGCTCGTCACCGGATTGATGCCTTGGATGGGCGGCACTTCCGTCGGCGCCGGCAGGTAATCGCAAACCGCATCGAGCAGCGGTTGCACGCCCTTGTTGCGCAAGGCAGATCCGGCGAGAACGGGCACCAGCCCGCACTTGAGCGTGCCCTTGCGAAGCGCCGCGATCAGCGCCGCGCTGTCGATGGGATTGCCTTCGAGGTACGCCGTCGCGATGGCGTCGTCGAAGTCCGCCGCCGCCTCGATCAGCTTCTCGCGTGCCGCCGCAACCTTGTCGGCTAGCGCGGCCGGCACGCTGTCTTCACGCGGCGGATCGTCTTCTTCGCCCGAGAAATAAATGGCGCGCTCGCGGATGAGATCGATGACGCCCACGAATTGATCTTCGGCGCCGATGGGAATCTGAATGGGAATCGGCCGCGCGCCCAGGCGTTCGCGAATCTCGTCGACGACGGCTTGGAAGTCGGCACCCGGGCGGTCCATTTTGTTGACGAACGCTAGGCGCGGCACATGGAAGTTGTCGGCCTGGTGCCACACGGTTTCCGACTGCGGCTCGACGCCTGAGA
>CAZTTW010000992.1:0-2286 GCA_964616265.1 uncultured Myxococcales bacterium
ATGGCGCAGTTGACCCCTCGCTTTTCGGCCGACCGCACCGTTCGCGAATACACTGAACAACATTACCTTCCAGCCGCCGCCGCCTACCGGGCGCGACTTGCCGACACAGGAGCCGTCGGCAGGCAGATAATCGACTGGCGGCACCATCTAGACGTCCATTGGGACTCTCTGAGTTTCGGCGAAGTGAAGGTGGAGACCACTGGCGAGCAGCACGTCTTTGAAGTCCAGGTCCATCTCGGCGGAATCGATCCCAAGGCCGTTCAAGTGGAACTGTATGCGGAGGCAAGCGGAGATGGTACCCCATCGCGGCAAGTGATGAAACGCGACCGACAGATCCCAGGAGCATCGAGCAGCTACGTCTACAGCGCGGCGGTATCGGCATCTCGCGCAGCAGCGGACTACACAGCGCGAGTGATACCGCAACGCAATGGCGTCGCGATTCCGCTCGAGGACTCTCGCATCCGGTGGCAGCGATGACGCCTGAACGCCCGCTTCTGGATTACGTCACAGAAGTTTCGGAACGCACCGATGTTCGAACCGGCGTCCCACTACCCTTGGGAACGCATGAGTATGGAGGCGGAGTCAACTTCGCCATTTTTAGCCGTCATGCAACCCGGGTTCGCCTGGAACTATTTGCTCAGCCTATGGACTCGAAGTCCGTCAGAGCTATTGACCTCGATCCCGCACGCAACCGCACCGGTGACGTCTGGCACGTTTGGCTGAAAGGAATTGCACAGGGTCAACTCTATGCCTACCGCGTGGATGGCCCCTACCAACCCAGCGAAGGGCATCGTTTCAATTTCAACAAACTCCTTCTCGATCCCTTCGCCACTGCTATCTCCCCACTTCCCAATTGGGACTTTGCGAAAGCGCGCGGCTATGACCCGTTGGCGAGTGACCAAGATTTGGCGCCATCCGGAGTCGACGATTTCCAATCCATGCCGAGGTGCGTGGCTCTCAACGAGCCCTTCGACTGGGCTGCGGACCAGCCGCCCCGGCATTCGTCATCAAACACCGTCATTTACGAGGTGCACGTTCGAGGCATCACCATTCATCCCAGCTCGGGAGTGGCCCATCCGGGAACCTACCGAGGTCTGATGGAGAAGATCCCCTATCTCACCGATCTTGGGGTAACCACGGTGGAGTTGATGCCTGTTCAGGAGTTCAATGAGAGTTCGGTCCCGGCCGGCGAGCCCCAAGTCGGTCAGCTCCTTAGAAACTACTGGGGATACGATCCCGTGGTCTTCAGTGCACCGAAAGGCTCCTACAGCAGCTCGGGAGGGTTAGGTCAGCAAAAGCTGGAATTCAAGGAGATGGTACGGGCCTTCCACAAGGCTGGCATCGAGGTGATTCTAGATGTCGTGTTCAATCACACCGCCGAGGGTGACGAACTAGGGCCAACGCTCAATTTTCGCGGAATTGACAACGCGGTCTTCTACACGCTGGCTGATGACAAACGCTACTACAAGGACTTCACAGGCACGGGCAATACCATCAATGCCAACCATCCTGTCGTGCGTGAGCACATCCTGAGTTCCTTGCGCTACTGGGTCGTTGAAATGCACGTGGATGGCTTCAGGTTTGACCTGGCGTCGGTTCTGAGTCGGGACAGCAACGGAGAACTGCTAACCAACGCCCCGCTACTGCAGCGCATTGCCCAGGATCCAATCTTGGGAGACGTGAAACTCATCGCTGAAGCGTGGGACGCCGCCGGGGCGTACGAAGTCGGCCGATTCTCAGAACGCCGTTGGGCGGAGTGGAATGGGCAGTATCGAGATGATGTACGACGCTTCTGGCGCGGTGATGATGGAATGATGGGTCCGTTTGCCAGTCGCATTTGCGGCAGCGCGGACATCTACAACAAATCGGGTAAAAGTCCCGAAAGCAGCATCAATTTTGTGACCTGCCACGATGGCTTCACGTTGAACGATCTCGTCAGCTATCGCAGCAAGCACAATGAAGAAAACGGGGAAGGCAACCGGGATGGCACGGACTACAACTTCAGTGACAACTACGGGGTGGAAGGGCCCAGCGCCACCCACGAAATCGAAGCCTTGCGGAAGCGCCAGATCAAAAACTTTCTCTTGACCCTCTTCATCTCGCGCGGGGTACCGATGCTGCTTTCTGGCGACGAGGCCCGCCGCACACAGGGCGGAAACAACAATGCCTATTGCCAAGACAACCCTACGAGCTGGTTCGACTGGTCCTCCTTGGAGCGGCACGGAGAAATCCTTCGCTTTGCGCGCGGTATGATCGCCTTCCGTCGAGCCCATCCGGTCCTTAGCA
>CAZTTW010000993.1:0-2286 GCA_964616265.1 uncultured Myxococcales bacterium
TCGGCGACGGCGGCGTCTCTGCGCTTGGCTCGAACCTGTTCGACATGGGCATTCTCGGCGCGGGCGGCGGATTTCTCGTCTATCGGGCCGTCGCGGCTCGGTTGCGTGGCCTGCGCGGTCAAGTGGCGGCGCTGGCGTTTTCCAGCTGGTGCTCCGTGGTCTTTGCGGCGATCGGCTGCGCGGGCCAGCTGGCGTGGTCGAACACGGTGGCCTTTGCGACTGGCTTTCCGGTCATGACCACGGTCCACATGCTGGTTGGGCTGGGCGAAGGCGCCATCAGTGCCTTGGTTTTTCTGGCCATCCATCGCGTGCGCCCAGACTTGACCTCCGGCGAAGAGCAAGCGACGCGGTCGGGCGGCTTCGCCCTCGGGCTGCTGGCGGTGCTGGGCATCGCGGTTTTCGTCGTGCCGTTCGCCAGCCCGTTGCCCGACGCTCTGGAAGCCACCGCGCACAAGCTCGGCTTTGCTGCCAAAGTAATATCACCCGCAGTGCCTGCTGCCGCGCCCGACTACCGTCTGCCCGGCATTCACTCGGCGATTGCGGCCACCGCGCTGGCGGCGGCGCTTGGCACCCTCGTCGTCTTGGGGCTTGCCATGATTCTTGGCAAGGTGTTGGTAGGCAAGCCAAGGGGGCATTCCGCGAAAGAGCCGCCATGTTGAAGAATTGGATCGGCCATCATCACGAGCACCACCACGGCATCGTCCAGCGCCTGCCCGCGGAATTCAAGATGGCGGCGGCGGTGCTGATCATCGCAGGCACCGTGGCGGCGCCAGCGCACTGGCACGCGTGGTTTGCGAGCATCGCAATCTTGTTGCTGGTGACCGCTTGGTCGAGTCGCATCTCGTTCGGATTCCTGCTCCGCCGTCTGGCGTTGCTATCGCCATTCGTGGTCGGCGTGATCGTCGCGAACGCATTTCGTCCGGACTTTCACGGTGACTGGCGACTGCTCGCGGCGCGCAGTGGAATCGGTTTGTTCACGGTAATATTACTTTCCAACAGCACGCCGTTTGGTCAGATGTTGGCCGTCCTCAAACGCGCGCACGTGCCGCCGCTGCTCATCACCACGCTGGCGCTCATGCATCGGTACTTGTTCGTGCTGGTCGAAGAATCCGAACGCATGCGTCGGGCGCGCGCCAGTCGAACGCTGGGGCGAAGTCGCCGCGCCCGTTGGCGCGTCTTGGCCAGCGTCCTCGGTCAACTGTTCTTGCGCGCTTCGGAGCGCGCCGAGCGCATTTATGATGCCATGTGCGCACGGGGGTGGAAATGAAAGCGGCCACCAAACCGGCGATAGAGATCGAGAACCTCCGCTATCGCTACCACGACGGGACCGAAGCGCTACGCGGCGTGAGCCTCGTCATCGAGCCCGGCGAGTGCGTCGGCCTGCTCGGTCCCAACGGCTCCGGCAAGTCGACCTTGCTGCTGCACCTCAACGGGATCTTGCCGGAGAAGCTTACCGGCAGCGCCAACGTGCGCACCTTTGGCGAGACCATCACCCAGCAGAACATCGACCAGGTTCGCCGCCGGGTCGGCCTGCTTTTCCAGGATCCCGACGACCAGCTTTTTTGCCCCACGGTGTTCGAGGATGTCGCCTTTGGCCCGCAGCAGTTGGGCTTTGCGGGTGCGTCTCTCGCCGAGCGGGTCGAGCAAGCCCTGACTCAGGTCGGCCTCGCTGGCTATGGTCACCGCTCGACCCATCATTTGAGCCACGGCGAAAAGCGGCGCGCCTGCCTGGCTGGCGTGCTCGCGTGCGAGCCCTCGGTGTTGATTCTCGACGAGCCAACCAGCGGCCTCGACCCGCGTGGTCGCCGCGAATTCAAACATCTGCTGGAAAGCATCTCCGCCACCAAGCTCATCGCCACACACGACCTCGAGTGGGCGGTCGAGCTCTGCTCTCGAGTCATCGTGCTCGACGGTGGCGCGGTGGTCGCCGACGGTCCGACGGCGACTGTGCTCAACGACGAAGAGCGGATGCTCGCCCACGGCCTCGAACGTCCTCATAGCTTGCGCCACCACCATCCGCATTGAACTATCACCCACGCGTGCCTCTGGGGCGGCGATTGCAAACCACCACCGAGCACCAGGGACTACCGAGGGATCGGCTCTCGGACCTTGAGGGGCCGGCTCGTGCAGATGCGATTGAACGCTAGTGCAAGTACGGCTTGATGGCGTTGTACCAGACGACCGCCATCTTCTCGTAGCCGCTCTCGAAGGGGTGGACTTGGTCCATATCAGAGCTCGTGAGCGCGGAGAACTGGTCGACCACGATGACGTGCTTGCCGGCGTCGG
>CAZTTW010000994.1:0-2280 GCA_964616265.1 uncultured Myxococcales bacterium
TCGAGATCGCGATTGGTGGCGCACACCAGACGCACGTCCACGCGAATGGCTTCGGTGCCGCCCACGGGGCGCATCTCGCCATCCTGCAGAACGCGCAGAATCTGCGCCTGCATCTTCGGTCCCATGTCGCCGATCTCGTCGAGAAACAGCGTTCCACCGTTGGCGGTTTCGAACAGGCCGCGCTTGGCTGCCACCGCGCCGGTAAAGGCGCCGCGGGCATGCCCGAAAAGCTCAGACTCGAGCAGCGACTCGGACAGCGCCGTGCAGTTGACCGGGACGAACGGCTTGTTGGCGCGAGGCGAGCGGTTGTGGATCGCGCGCGCGACCAGCTCCTTGCCGGTGCCGGATTCTCCGACGACGAGTACGGTTGCCGTCGACGGCGCCACGCGAGCTACCAGCTTGTAGACGTCGAGCATGCGCTGGCTCTTGCCCTCGATTTCGGCAACTTGGTCGGCCGTGGGAGCAGGGGAGGCTGCGTCCGCCTCGGCCGACAAGCGACGGCGTTCGAGAGCCCGCGCCACCGTCAAGCGCAGCTCTTCGATGTTGAACGGCTTCGAGACGTAGTCGTAGGCGCCGTGACTGATGGCTTCCATGGCGCCGGTAACATCACCAAACGCAGTGATGAGGATGACCGGCGTGGCAGGGGATTTTTGCGTGAAGGCGCGCAGCACGTCTAGGCCCCCGACGCGCTCCATGCGCACGTCCGACAGCACGAGATCGTAGCGCCCGTCGCCGGCGCGCTCGACGGCTGGACCGCCGTCGTCGACTGCTTCCACCTCGAAGCCTTCGCCCCGCAAAATTTCGCAAAGAAGATCGCGGGCGACGGCGTCGTCCTCGACCACCAGCAGGCGACTCATGATGTTCCTCCCGTTGCAATCTTGCGCGAGCCCGACTCGAATTTGGGTCCACCTGTGTCCGCTTCGGCCGGACCGCGAAGCGGCAGATGAACGGTGAAGGTGGAGCCTTTGCCGGGGGCACTCTCGACTTCAATGGATCCGCCGAGTGCTTTGGATAGCTCTCGGCAGATGGCGAGCCCAAGCCCTGTTCCCTTGCCGCGTCCTTTGGTCGTGTAGAAGGGTTCGAAGATGCTCTGCTGATCCTCGGGCGAGATACCCGCGCCCGTATCGCGGATTGCGATGTCGACCAAGCCTTTGTTGATGCCGGCGGAGATGAACACCTGACCCTTGGCACCGACGGCGTCGATGGCGTTCGAAACCAAATTGATCAGAATCTGACGAAGCAATCCTGGATCCGTCTTGAACTCTTTGGGATCTTCGGCAACTTGGATTTCGACGGCCGGTTTGGCCGCCTGCTCGAAGCTGCCCGTGACCTCGACCGCTTCACGCAGAAGTTGGCGAAGGGACGTCGGCTTGCACTCGGGGGCGAGACCGCGCGTGGAATCCAGGTAATCGCGCACGATGCGCCCGATGCGCCCGATTTCGCGCGACGCTACCTCGAGGCGTTCGCGCAGCGTTGGTGTGAGGTCGCGCTGAAGCAGGGCGAGCTGCAGATGGCCCGACACCGAGGACAGGGGCGTACCGATTTCGTGGGCCAGTTGGGCCGCCAGCTGCCCGAGCGTGGCGAGGCGCACCTTCGAGGCATTTTCTCGCCGGAGGTTGTCGAGCAGGCGATTGAGTTGGGCCAGCGCCGTGTTCTTGCGCGAAAGGTCTTTCGTCGCATGATCGATTTCTTCGGCCAGGCGCTGATTAAATTCGCGAATCTCGCGGTTGGCGCTCGAAAGCTGGTCGAGCATCCGGTTGAATCCGTGCGACAGCCGCCCGACTTCGTCAGGCGCGCCCATGAGGACGCGACGGTCCAGGTTCCCACCTTCAACATCTCGCATGGCGGCGGCCAGGCTTTCCAGGCGGCGAAGTACGATGCGATCGATGAGGAAGCCGGTCAGCAAAACCAAACTGACCAGATGGGCGACGCCAAGGATCAGCGACCAGCGCTCGGTCACGTTGATGATCGAGATGACCGGGCTGAGGCTCCAGTGCATGAGCAGGTTGGCCTGCCACGGCCCTTTGAGGTCGACAAAGCGCTGCAAAATGTACACGTCGCTGTCATCGGCCTTGCGTGTGTAGACGATCGGCTCGCGCGGCAGGTACGGCAGCCGCGTGATTTCCGCAGCCTCTCCGCGCGGCGCGACGATGCGCACCGACCCCGAGCTGGGCAAGGAGCTGGGAGCGTCGTGCTCGACCACCAACTGCAATCGCTGGATGCGTGGATGGCGATTGATGTAGCTCGACAGCGTGATGGCGTAGTCGCGCTCCTCGGCGT
>CAZTTW010000995.1:0-2280 GCA_964616265.1 uncultured Myxococcales bacterium
AGAAGTGACGTGGTATCCCCACCGCAGGCGTAGGTACAAATTGAGGATGCACGGACGAGCGAGCTGGCAAGGAACGTGCGCATGGCCATCTCCGGTCGAGGTTGGCGTCGTGCACCGCAGGAGATGCAGCGTCCATGCCACGCCTGTTAGTGTGCAATCTCATGCTTGAGCGCGACCGAAGCGCGACAGATACGCCCTGCTTTTCATGGTCGTCGCGCCTACGCGCCGAGCAGGCGACGAACCTGGTCGCGGACCTTGGCGTAGTCGTTCGGTAGGTTGATCGGCGTGTTGGCGACCGATGAGGGCCTGCCGGTCGACTTGCCTCGAACAGGCCAGCACCAGATCGAAGTCCCCGATCCCGTCGGCGCAGCGATTGGCCGCTACCCGAAGCTGGCCGCGCATGACCAGGAGGGATCGGGACGCCGTCCTGTGCCGAAAGTAGATCGGACGAACAGGAGCCGAGGTTTGCGCTCGACGGCATCTACATACGGGCGCCCGCCGTGAAGCATCTCCCGAGCCAGCACGACGTAGACGTGGTTGGTCCGGCACTCGCACGACGCAAACGTCGCCAACAAAGTACAGCGAGGCCATGGCTTCAGAACTTCGCGAGATGACCCTGGTAGGTGACACCGAAGGTCGGCGAGGGTGTGCCTGAATAGTCGTCGAGGAGATGTGGCGCCCCGTCGTTGTTCCATGACCAGGCGACGTAGCTCTGCTCGTTTTGATCGAGCCACGTGAGCATGTTGTCGAACCATGTCGCGAGCTCTTGCGCCTGTGTGCTCGAATAGGGTGTCGGGTCGCCGCTGAACACGCTGATGCCGGTCTCGCCGACGATGACCGGGTAGCCCGCCGCGATGACCGGCGAGATCCCCTGTTTGTTCGCCGTGGTCTGCGCGGAATAGCAGGTGGTCGCGTAGCCGTTGAACTGGCTCGGGCAGCCGCTCCACAGCGAGTTGAAGTCGTACACGTGCACAGAAGCTGCGATGTCGTCGAGCGTGAGGCCGTCGTTTGGCGCAGGCAGGGTGGGAATCTTCTCTACGGTCTCTTGCCATTTGGTGATGTCCCCTGCATACGAAACCCCGCCCATGATTACGACGTTACTCGCGCCGGCCGAGCGCACCGCTTTGAGCATCTGGGCCATGCCTGCGACGTCGAAGTTGGCCCCACCGCAGTTATTGCCGCCCACGAGCCAGCAGGTCCAGTCGTTCACGTTCGGCTCATTGTAGAGATCGAAGATCACGTTGGCATTCTTGGCGAACGTCGTCGCGATGCCCTTCCAAAAATCAATTGAGTTGTAGGCGTCCGCCATGGCTTGCTGTCCGGTTGAGTTTGACATCGCGGCCTGAGACGACGGCGTGCTCGGCGTCGACCAGTGCAAATCGACGATTGCAATGAGTTGGTTGGCGGTGATGAGGTCGACCCAGTCCTCGACGGCCTTGCGATAGTTGGGCTGGTTCTGCGTGCCGAGCCAGCAACCCTCGTTGAGGGGCACGCGAACCGCGTTTACCCTCCAGGCCTTGATCGCGTCAATGTCACTCTGATCGAACGGTCCTTGAGGCCCTCCCCCCGCCTTGTTGAAGGTGTTGCAGTCCGTTTCAGTGCCAAAGCGGTCTACGCCGCGTAGCTGGACGTTGTGGCCCGAGCCGTCGACGAGGTGACCGAGCTGGCCGTTTTGGCCGCGTACCACGTGCAACCTACCGGAGCCGTCGGGACCGCTGTCGGGGTTGCTGCCGTCGCCACCGCCGTCTGCAGCTTCATTGGCGCCCAAGTGTGAGCCCGAGCAGGCTGCGAGGGCCGTCAAGAGCAGAAGAAGCCAAGCGCGGTTTTCCGGACGCTCGCGTCGACCGTCTGTCGAACGCGGGGAAGAGAGGTCGCGCATTGGAAGCACGTAACGCGGGAGAAGGGGTCGAACCATTCGAACAAAGATAGCGTGTTCGCAAAACTCTGTCTGCGAATTTGAGGCGTGTAGGGCCGACAAGAATTCCATGAGATCTTGAAGCCTGTCCGCCTCTTTGGCGGTGAAGTCAACCATGGGTTTGGAAAGACCGTGGCAGCAAATGGCTAAGCCGCGCCGTCGAGATCGCGGGGATCGCCGTCGACCCCGGGCGAAGCGTGGATGATGCAGGTGGCTCGCAATTTGACAGAATCCTGTGGATGGATTTCTGCGAGGAGCAAAGTACCTGATCCACGATCGGGACCGCTGTTCTCGAAGGCGTTCATCGCGATTCTCAAAGCTGGGGGCGTGAAGAGCGTGAAAATCCCAGCGCAGAGCCCCAATTG
>CAZTTW010000996.1:0-2278 GCA_964616265.1 uncultured Myxococcales bacterium
TCGGCATCGCTGCTGGCGGCAACATCAATCCCGAAGGCGTCTCGATGTTCGAGCCCATGGGCGGCAGCGCTCCGAAATACACCGGCCAAAACGTCATCAACCCGCTCGCCACCATCTGCGCCGGCGGCATGATGATGGACACTCTCGGCGAGCCCGAAATCGCCAAGGCAGTCGACCAAGCCGTCCACGACGCCCTCGCTTCCGGCAAGATCAAGAGCCTTAGCGCCGGCAAGATGGGCATGGGCACGCGTGAGGTCGGCGATTTCATCGCGAAGCTGGTGAGCTAGGCCGGTCGAAGCAACTTTCCTGAGCCGCTGACCGACATCCTCCTTCGTGGAGGCAGCGGCACGCGCACAGTCTGCGTTTGCCGGTCCGGTCTATTCGCGCCGTCAGCCGGAGAAGACTGCCCTCTATCAGGTGCTGCAGCGGCACCTGCTGACCTTCGAGCAACAGTGGACCGACCAGGCCAGCGGGCGCACGTTGCCGAAGTTCGTGACTGAAGAGCTGCACAAGTACCTCGACAGCGGGATTCTGGGCCGGGGCTTCGCGCACCTCTACTGCGACACCTGCGGCGAACACCACGTCGTCGCCTTCAGCTGCAAAGCGAGAGCCGTCTGCCCAAGTTGTCTCGGCAGAAGGATGAACGAGGGCGCGTTGAACCTTGTGGATCACGTCCTGCCCGATGTACCGCTACGACAGTTCGTGCTCACGATGCCGTTCCCCCTGCGCTTCCCACTCGCCTTCGACGGGAAACTCCTCGGTCAAGTCGTGCGAATTTTCACGGACACAGTCGCGGGGTGGTATCGGCGCCGTCACATCGACCGCGGCTTGTCCGACGGCGAACCCGGCGCCGTAACCGTCATCCAGCGCGCCAACAGCGACCTGCGCTTGAACCCGCACTTCCACACCGTCTTTCTCGACGGCGTGTACTCGCCAGACGGCAGCGGCCAGAGCCACATGTTTCACTCAGCGCCAGCGCCTTCACAGCAGGAGATCGAGACCCTCGTGTGCCGCGCCAGCAAGCGCATCCTCCGCTTCCTCCAACGCCGTGGCATCATCACCCTCGCGATTGCGCCCGGCGACGGTGAAGTCACCGTCGTCGGCGACGAGTCCCTGGGCGAGAAAGACCCGCTCCTCGCCAAGTTGCTCGCCGCTGCCGCTGCTGGCGCCGAGCCGGCTGGCCCCGCCAACAAGCGCAAGATCATCCGCGTCCTGCTCGACCCAGACGACCGCCCCGTCGCCAAGGGCAACTTGTGCGCGCAATCCCACAGTTTCAACCTGCATGCTGCCACCAGGGTCGCCGCCAACGACAAACATGGCCGGCTGACCCTGTGCAAATACATCCTCCGCCCGCCTCTCGCCAACGACCGCCTCAAGATCCTTGACGACGGTGACGTGAGGCTAGAATTCAAGAAGCCATGGTCGGACGGAACTACCTCAGTCGAGATTGAACCGCTGGCCCTCATTGCTCGATTGGCCGCGCTGGTGCCTCCGCCAAAGCGCCATCTCACCCGCAACTTCGGCGTACTCTCCTCGCACGCGGCCTCGCGCAGTGAGGTTGTTCCTCCTCCCCCCACGCCACAGCCAGACCCGGCCGAGTTAGACAAGCCCACCAGCAAGTCGAGGTACATCCCCTGGGCTGAGAGGTACATCCCCTGGGCTGAGCTGTTGAGAAAGACATTCGCCTTTGAGATTCTCTGCACCAAGTGCAAGGGGCCGCTCCGCCTCATCGCTCTCATCAAGTCCGAGAACGTTGCCAAGAAGATCCTGACCGCCATGCACTTGCCCGTTGAAGTCCCGGAACTTCATCCCGCGCGCCCGCCGCCCGGGCTGACGGCCGACGCGATGACTGGATGAGCTAAACGCGACCTCGCGAGCGAGGCCATGGGGTCGACTGCGCCTCGTGGTCCAACCAGGCTCTTCAGCGCGCTTATCAGGCGGTCTATACCGCCCTGTCAGGCCGGCGCGGCGCCCACAGAGTGGTTGCCGCCTGGGGAGACAGGGGTCCTCGGACCGAAACTACCCCCTTCGATTGGCCTATGCACCTATCCACCGGCGCGCTCGTAGTCTCACGGCCTTCAGAAGTTCCTGACGATGGAGAAGGCTCGGTCCAGGCAGGCGCGAACATTGGCCTTGCCACGAGAGTCGGTCCATTCGTCGATGCCGCTCGTGAACGCCGCCAGGGCGACGGCAACGGTCACCCGGGCCGTGAGGTCCTTGGTGGGCGCATTGGGCAAGCGTTTCACCAGCACCTTGGCGAGCTCGCGCTCCCAGATTG
>CAZTTW010000997.1:0-2277 GCA_964616265.1 uncultured Myxococcales bacterium
TGCCCCCTGATCGCTCACCGCCACTGCCGGAAGCGCCGCCGGTCTGCGCGGGTCCCTGACTTTTGGTCCCGCAGGCCGCAAGAGCCCAAAGACCGATACAGCTCAATGAAAATACTCGGTTTATCACAGAAGGACCTCCTCGCAGGACAGTTGGGTAGACAGCAAAGTCACGTGCCAACACCTCGACAGGTCAGTTGGGGATGCGACAACGTTGGAGACTGGGCAAGAATCGCAAGAGCACGGTACTTCATGGGGCACCTCGGAAGTTCCATCCGGGTCGACAATCAAGCGGTCATGGTGATGGTCATGGTCATAGTCATGGTCATGGGGCCACTGAAACACTGCCGCGCTACTGAGAGAGGCGGAGCATGACGACGCCGTGACTGGGGACGCTGGTCGCGGTGTAGCTTTCGCTGAAGCTGCCGAGGTCGGACTTTTGCCAGAGATCGCGGACCGTGACCTGAGCCGACAGACCCACGTCGGCGAACTTGACGGTGATGCTCGCGGCGCTCCCGTTCCGATTGAAAAGCGCGACGGCACGCGCGTTGCTGCCACTAATGGTCTTCGACCAGACCTGAAGCCCGGTCTGCGGCGTCGCGACCACCTTGGCTTGATTTCCGAGCGGATCCTGATCGACGGCGATGACCTCGGCGTTGGTGAGGATGGTCTTCGTCGCCGCCGACATCGTGGTCAGATCGTTCCCCGCGACGAGAGGCGCGGCGAACATGGCCCACAGGCTGAAGTGCGCGTGGTTTTCGGCGTCGGTGAGGCTGCCGTTGCCTACCTCCAGCATGTCCGGGTCGTTCCAGTGTCCCGGGCCGGCGTAGGCCGACAGCGGAGCCTCGATGTCGATGATGCGGGTGACGTCACCCCAGGTCGCTTTGATGTCCGCGCTGACCCGCCACATGTGGGCGATGCCGGCCAAATCGAGACCACACGTCGAGGTGTGCGCACCGGTCGGCACGCAGGTGCTGCCGTTGTACGGGTTGATGCTGTAGACGATGGGGCGGCCGGTCGCGCGAAGTGCATCGCGCATGGTCGCGAACGCGCTTTGTGGGCCACCGCAATCGTCGTATTTGAGCAAATCCACACCCCACGAAGCGTAGGACTTCGCGTCCTGCGACTCGTGGCCGAGGCTTCCCACGAACACGGAAGATTTCGAAGGTTGTCCGTAGAGCCCTTCGCACGTGCCCGTGTTGGGTGCCGAATAGATGCCGAACTTGAGCCCCTTGTCGTGCACGTAGCTGGCGAGCCCTGCGATGCCCGAGGGAAACCTCGTGGTGTCCCAGCGAATGGTGCCGGAGGAATCCCGGCCGTTCATCCAGCAATCGTCGACGTTCACGTATTGGTAGCCGACGTCCTTCATCCCGCTGCTGACCAGAGCATCGGCGGCGGCTTTGATGCGCGTTTCGTCGATGTCGCACGCGAACGCGTTCCACGAGTTCCAGCCCATGGGCGGCGTGGCCGCGATGATGCCGGGATTGGCGTCGGGGCTGCCTCCCGTCGCATCGCTGGATCCGGCGTCGACGACGCCGATGCTGCCCGCAGAGCCCCCAGCCCCCGAGCTGCCTCCAGTGGTCGTACGTCCTGCCGTTCCACCCGAGGCCGAGCTTCCGCTCACGCCGGTTACCCCTCCACCCGATGTCCCGCCTGCTGTAGAGGAGCCGCCCGTGGAGCTCTTGCCGCCGGTCGCGACTGCGCCGCCGACCGCAGCCCCACCAACGCCCATAAGTCCGCCCGTTCCCGCCGCGCCGCCGCCTGCTCCGCTGCCGCCATTGTGGCCGACTCCGCCCGACCCCGATGAGCCTCCCGATCCTTTCGCGGCGGTGCCGCCCGAGCTGGACGAGCACCCGAACAGCAAGCCGGCGGCAAAGAGCGTGTAGGTTCGTGGTGGCATTCTCATCGATGGGTCTGCTTTCTTCTCGTTTTCAGCCGAGAGAGCGTGTGAGGGGACGACGACGCCTTGCGCGGTCGGGGCAGAACGGCTCGCGTGCTGATAGGCGCGCAAGGCCGCGCCCCCGTCTTGCTACTGCAGGTTGAACGATTCGTCGGTCTCCTCGAAGAGTGTGGTTCCGCTCTTCGCCGCTCGGAGGACCAGGTAGCATTTCGTTCCCGAGGCGGGAGCCGTTATGTTGATCGACTTGGTCACCATGGTGGCGAACGGAACATCGGCGGTCAGTGTTCCCGTAGCGCCGAGAGTCCCGGTCGCGCTGTCCGCATGCACCTCCCAGGTGATGTCGATGGACGTTCCCGAAAAGGTGTCGTTGAAGATGAGGA
>CAZTTW010000998.1:0-2270 GCA_964616265.1 uncultured Myxococcales bacterium
CCTGACCATCGAGGATCCGGTCGAGTACCAGCTCGACGGCATTTCGCAGGTCGCCGTGAACGAGAAGATCGACCTGACCTTTGCCACCGGCTTGCGCTCGTTCTTGCGCCACGACCCCGACGTCATCATGGTCGGCGAAATCCGCGATCTGCCCACGTCGGAAATCGCCATTCAGGCGTCGCTCACCGGTCACTTGGTGCTTTCCACCATTCACACCAACGATGCCGCCGGTGCTATTACTCGCCTTGTCGACCTCGGCGTGCAACCGTTCTTGGTGGCGTCGTCGCTGATGGCGCTCTTGGCCCAGCGCTTGGTGCGTCGCCTCTGTCGCGAATGTCGTGAAGCCTACACGCCGAGCGAGGGCGATCTGGCCACCTTGGGTCTCGAGCCGGCGGCGTTTTTTGCTGGCGCTATCCGGCACATTCATTTCAAGGGTGCCGGCGATCCGCCGCCGCCCGGCATGCTTTACCGCGCCCGCGAAGGCGGCTGCAACGCTTGCCTCAACGCTGGTTTCAAAGGGCGAACCGCGATCTACGAGCTTCTGATGATCGATGATCGCATTCGGCAGCTTGCCATCAAAAACGCCGACGCCGGCACCATCAAGAAGGCCGCCGTCGAGGCGGGCATGCGCACGCTGCGGGAAGACGGGGCTCAGAAAGTGCTGGCCGGTATGACCAGCGCCGCTGAGGTCATGATGATCACGACGGGCGACAGCGAGTAAGGCAAGCCATGCCGGTTTACGCGTGGAAAGGACTCAACGCCGCGGGCAAGCCAGCCGCGGGCACGCGCGAGTCCGACGGACCCAAGTCGCTGCGCCAGACCCTGCGCAAAGAAAGCATCTTCATCAGTGAAGTGCGCGAGGTGGTGGGCGGCAAGCAGTCCAAGCAAGCCTTGGGGACCGGGGGCAGCAGCGCCAGCAAGGGCATGCGCCGGGAAGTCGATATCAAAGGCTTCTTCGAGCGGGTCAAGCCGCGCGACGTGGCCATCTTTACTCGCCAAATGGCGACACTTCTGCACGCAGGAATTCCGCTGGCAGAGGCCATGGCGGCACTATCCGAACAGTCGGACAACAAGAAGTTCCAGATGATTCTGGCCGGCATCAAGCAGAAGGTGAACGAGGGCGGTTCGTTCGCGGACGCCATGATGGCGCACCCCAAGGTCTTTCCCGAGCTCTACACCAACATGGTCCGCTCGGGTGAAACGGCGGGCAACCTCGACGCTGTCTTGGTCCGGTTGGCGGATTTCCTCGACGCACAAATCGAGCTGCGCTCGAAGGTGTCGAGCGCCATGGCGTATCCGATCTTGATGACCATCGTCGGCAGCTTGGTGCTCGGCTTCTTGATGACGGTCGTCGTTCCGCCGATTGCGGGCATTTTCGCGGATTCCGGGAAAGCGCTGCCATGGAACACGCAACTGCTGGTGATCATCGCCGATATCGCGGGCGGTTATTGGTGGATCGTCTTGCCGGCATTGATTCTGACGTTTCTTCTTCTGCGGCGCTGGATGCGAAGGCCCAAGGGCAAAGCGGTCACCGATCGCATCAAGCTTCGCCTTTGGTTAGTCGGCAAGCTGGTCCGTTTCATAGCCGTGGCACGCTTCGCGCGCACCCTTTCCACCATG
Source organism: uncultured Myxococcales bacterium (assembly GCA_964616265.1). GTDB lineage: Bacteria > Myxococcota_A > Polyangia > Fen-1088 > Fen-1088 > Fen-1118. The sequence continues at coordinate 1,621 of CAZTTW010000998.1, forward strand.
CTGGCGTCGGGCGTGCCGGTCCTGACGGCGCTCGACATCGTCAAGCGCGTGCTTAACAACACCGTGCTAGAGAAAGTTGTCGAAGATGCGCGCGTCGCCATTCGCGAAGGCGAATCCATCGCCGCGACGCTTAAGAAATCCGGGGAATTCCCCTCGATGATGTGTCACATGGTGGCCGTCGGCGAACGCTCGGGCCAGCTTGAAGCTATGCTGGAAAATGTGGCCGGTGCGTACGAGCGCGACGTGGCCAATGAAGTGAACAAGATGACGTCGATTCTCGCGCCTCTCATGATCGTCTTCATGGCGGTCGGTGTGGGCTTCATTGTCTTTTCGATTCTCATGCCCATCATCGAGATGGGCGGAATGACTCAATAGGAACCGCAAGAAGAAGGAGATCTCATGCGACCCATCGAACCGCAGCAAGCACAGGCCGTTGACCACGTGTCCCGTCGATCTGACCGGGGCATGACCATGCTGGAAATCATGATCGTGCTCGCCATTATTGGCCTCGTCATGTCGGTCGTCGGCGTTGGCGTCTTTCAACAGTTCAAGAAGGCGCAAAAGAAAGTCGCACAGGTGGCGGTGAACGAGATTGCCGCCAAGACGATCCAGTTCATGACGGACAACAACAACGAGTGTCCCAAGACCGT